>JABSON010000283.1 GCA_013215915.1 Campylobacteraceae bacterium
ATTGTTTAAAGTACTAAAAGAGTCAATATTAATTTGAATTAAAGAAGATAGTTCACTTTTTTTAAGATCTGTATATAGTTTTTTTCTTGTATATAAATTAGTTACTGAATCAATAATAAGAGTATTATATAATTCATTTTTTGTATCTTCTAATAGTTTTAATTGTTTATATTGAGATAGAGCAGTTCTAGTTGTTGTATACAATTTAAGTACAGTTAGTTCAGTTTTTTCTTTATAATCATTAATATCATAGTTATTTATAATCTCTGCTTCTGGAGCATAACCTGTTTCACCTGTTCTTATTATAATTCTCATTAATTTATTTTGTAGCTTTTCTCTTATATATTGAACTATTTTTAATCCTGAATCATTGTTTTCCATAACAATGTCAAGTAAAACAAATGCAAAATCATTTCTTTTCGCTAAGATTTCTTTTGCTTGTTTTTCTGAATAAGCAGATACAATATTTAATTTTTTATTATCAAATATAAAATCATGTAAAGCTAATTTTGTAACAGTATGTACTTCTAAGTCATCATCAATAACTAAAATAGACCAAGATTCTTTTATTTCAATTTTATTATTTTTTTCATCTGCAAAAATTATATCATTCTTATTCATATCTATAATCCATTTTTATATGAATTATAAGTGATAAAATATTATTTTTTTATTAAATTCTATGAAAATTTAGAAATTTGCAAAAATTATTTATTAATGTAAAAATTTAAATCCTATCTTTAAAAAGAAAATAACCAATATTTAGATAAAATAAAAAAAATAATATATAGGACTTTCAAAAATGGCAATTTATACATGTGGACATACAACTCCTGACTCAGATTCAATCTGTTCAGCAATAGCTTTAGCATATCTTTTAAATCAAACAGGAAGAGAAGCAATAGCTGCAAGACAAGGTGAATTAAACCCTGAAACAGAATTTATATTAAAAAAGTTTGGTTTTGAAAAACCTTTATTAAAAACTAAATTTGCTGGAGAAGAACTTTTCATTACTGATTATTCAGATTTAGATCTAGCACCTGCTGATATAGATGAAGCAATCGTTGTAGGTATTGTTGATCATCATAAACTTGGTGGAATTACAACATCAACTCCTTTAGAGTGCTGGATTAGACCAGTAGGCTGTACAAATACAATTGTAAAAGAAATGTATGATTATCATAAAGTTGAAATTCCAGCAGATATTGCAGGTATTATGATGTGTGCAATCTTATCTGATACAGTAATTTTTAAATCACCTACATGTACTGATATTGATATTAGAATTGTAAGAGAATTAGCTGAAATTGCTGGTATTGAAGACTTTGGAGCTGTAGGAATGGAAATGTTCAAAGTTAAATCACAAGTTGAGGGTGTATCTTCAAGAGATTTAATTTTAAGAGATTATAAACCATTTAATATGCACGAAAACCAAGTAGGAATAGGGCAATTAGAAGTAGTTGATTTAAGTATTTTTGATAATCTTAAAGATGATTTACAAGAAGATTTAGAAAAATTAAGAGTAGAAAATAACTTACATACTGCATGTTTAATTTTAACTGATATTATGAAAGAAGGTTCAGAAATTTTAGTAGCATCTGAAGATGCTTCAATTTTTGAAAAAGCTTTTGATATTAAGTTAGAGAATAAAACTGTTTGGATGCAGGGTTGTTTATCTAGAAAAAAACAAATTATTCCATTTTTAGAACCAGCTTTTAAAAAATAATAAGTAAAGTACCAGTTTTAACTGGTACTTAAATTCAAAAAATATTTAAATACTTAAACCTTCAATAAATGTATCAAAAGTATATTCAAATAAAGAGTTTATATTCTCTTCTATTTGTATATGTCCATCTATGCTTAAAGACGAAAGTCCGTGAATTAATGAATGTATTGCTTGAGCTTGTAAAATAACATTATCTTTTTTAATAACATTACTATCTTGGCCTTCTTGCAATAATTCAATTAAAGAGTTAAATCCATTTTTTTGATCTTCATTTTTTGGTTCACAATTTTCTTCTCTTACATCTTTTAATTTTTCACCAAATAATATTCTATAAAGATTAGGGTATGTACATGCAAAATTAATATAAGCCTGACCCATTTTTTTTAATCTTTTCATTACTGATAATTCTTTTTCATCAAGAATAGGTGCAATAGTATTTCCAAATTTATTAAATCCATACATCATTACATTATTTATTAAATCATTTTTTGAAGAAAAATGTCTATAGATTGCTGATCTTGAAGTACCTAACTGCGTTGCTAGTTCTTGAAGCGTTAATGCATCAATGCCTTTATCTTGGATGATTTTAAGAGATTCTTTTAATAATTCTTCTTTTAAATTTCCATGATGATAGTTTTGTGTTTTTTTATTACATTTATCTTTAATGTATTCTATTATGCATTTTCCCATGACAAATTATATCATAATAATTAAATTTATATATTCTTCCCTTAAGTATGTTGACAATGTTTACATTATATGTTAACATTGTCAACATCTAAGTAAACACTGTTTACATTAAAATTTTAGGAGTACATTTTGAAGAATATAATTATTGCTTGTATTTTATTATCAGCAAATGTTTTTGCTTTAAGTCACTATGAGATATCAAAAAAAGCAGATGAAGTTATGAGTGGGTTTGAGGACTCAAAAGCATTAATGACTATGACTTTAATTAATGCAAGTGGACAAAAAAGAGTTAGACAAATGAAAGCTATATCTTTAGAGCTTGAGGGAGGAGATAAGTCTTTAATGGAATTTATTTCACCATCAGATGTTAAAGGAACAAAGTTTTTAAACTATGAACATGCATTAAAAGACGATGAACAGTGGTTATATTTACCTGCTTTAAAAAGAGTAAAAAGAATTTCATCTAAAAATAAATCTGGTTCATTTATGGGGAGTGAGTTTTCATATGAAGATTTATCAGCTTTTAATATAGATAAATATACTTACAAAAAAGAAGAAGCTAAAATTAAAAGTATTAATGGGCTTGATTATTATGTAGTATCAAGAGTTCCTACTTCTAAAAATTCAGGTTATACAAAACAAATCTCACTTGTTAATACAAAAACATTTTTAACATTACAAGTAGATTATTATGATAGAAAAAAATCATTATTAAAAACTGCATATTTTAAAGATTACAAAAAAATCTCAGGTGTCTATAGAAT
>JABSON010000284.1 GCA_013215915.1 Campylobacteraceae bacterium
GTTTTTTGCATCAAAACTCTCATTATTTAAAAAAAGAAATATATTATTTTTATCTCTTTTAATTAAATAGTCAGCTAATCTTGAGCATAAAATACAATAGCCATCAAGAATAATAAAGTTCTTTTTCATTAGTTTTTATAAAACTCTTTAAATTTAGTAATCACTTCTTTAATATCATTAGATGATATATCTCTATGAGTAACTAATCTTAATTGACCATATCCAGAAATCATAATATTATTATCTTTTAAATATTTTACTAATTCATCTTCATTTTTGGCTTCTAAAAATAACATATTTGTATCAGATGAAACAATATTTACTTCTTCAATTTTTGATAGTTCTTTTCTTAGAATTTTGATATGTTCATGATCTATTTTTAGATCTTTAATATTATTATCAATTGAATAAGTACAAGCAGCTGCTAAATAACCGGCTTGTCTTAAACCTCCACCTAACATTTTTCTATATTTTTTTGCTTCTTTTATAAAAGTTTTATTTCCTAATAAAATTGATCCAATAGGTGCACCTAATCCTTTTGAGAAACAAATAGAAATAGAATCAAAGTATTTACAAATTTCTTTTATTTCTAAGTCTAAATAAACAGAAGCATTAAATAATCTTGCTCCATCTAAATGAAGTAACAAATCATTTTCTTTTGCAAAAAAACTTAATTCTTCTAAGTATTTGATTGATAGAACTTTTCCATTGTGAGTATTTTCTAAGCATATAAGTTTTGTTCTTGCAAAGTGATCATCTTTCACTTTTATACTTTTTCTAATTTTATCTAAGTTAAGACTTCCATCTTCTTCAAATTCAATAGTTTGAGATTGCACACTAGCAAGTACTGCAGCTCCTCCACCTTCATATTTATATATATGTGATTCATTACCACATATATATTCATCTCCCCTTGAGCAGTGAGAGAAAATACTTAATAAATTAGCCTGTGTTCCAGAGCTTACAAATAAAGCATCTTCTTTACCTGCTAATTTAGACATTTTATCTTGTAAAAAATTAACAGATGGATCTTCACCATAAACATCATCTCCAACCAAAGCATCAAACATAAATTCCTTCATCTTTAAACAAGGTTTGGTAAAAGTATCACTTCTTAAATCAATCATATTAATCCTTAAAAATATTCTTTATATGATTATATCTAATAGCTTTCTTTATTTTCCGATAAACTCTTTTTCATTTACAGAAGATACAATTAGTTTAGCTAATGAATCTGTTTTAAGTGCAATGTTTTGTGTTTGAGAAGCAACTGATGCATTCTCTTGAGTTCTTTTATCTAAAGCATTAATAGCATCATTAATTTGAATTATTCCAGTTTCTTGTTCTTTTGAAGCTAATTCAACATCAGATATTAAATTAATTGTTTTTGAAATATTTTCATTTAATCCTGTATATCCTTGAATCATTTTATCTGAAATTATTTTCCCTTCATTTGCTTTGTTTGTAGCTTTTTCAACTAAAGCTTTAATTTCATTTGCAGCTTCAGCTGATCTTGATGCTAAATTTCGTACTTCTTGTGCAACTACTGCAAATCCTTTACCAGCTTCACCAGCAGTAGCAGCTTCAACTGCTGCATTAAGAGAAAGAATATTTGTTTGAAATGCAATTTGATCAATAACAGAAATTGATTCACTAATAGCATTTACTTGATCATTAATTTCATTCATAGCAACAGTGGTTTGTTTAGATAATTTTTGACCTTCATTTGCTGAAGATGTAATATTTTGTGAGAACTGAGACATTTTAACAATGTTATTTGCATTTGAAGATATTATACTTGTAATTTCTTCTAACGCTGCGGCTGTTTCTTCTAAAGAGGAAGCGGCCTCATTTGAGTTATTATTTAATTTACTTACATTTTCTAATAAATCATCGCTACTTTGTCCTAAACTAAGACCATTATTTTTATTCTCAATTAACATTTGGGTAATTGCAGATCTAAGTTTGTTAATATCATTTGATAATAAGTCAAATACTCCACCTTTTTCAATGTTATTTAAAACTAGTTCATTTCGATAATCATAGTTTGAGTATTGTTCTAATATAGTATTAACATGTACAAAATGTTCTCTTGTATCTTTAATCATATTATTTACGCTATTTTTAAATTCTTCTAAAGATACATTTGAAGTAGAAGCAGATATTGTTTCAGAATAAGATCCTTTAGCAACTCTATCCATTGTTGATTTTGCAGAATCTATTAAAATATTATCTTCTTCAATTACTTTTTTAATTTTTAGAATATTTTGATTTACTAATTTTGCCATAGTACCTATTTCATTATTAGATTCATTTAGTAAATTAATTGTAGGAGTTTCTTTATTTAAGTATTTAAAAAAATCTAATAAACCATCTTGGAATGTTATGGTTAAAGATTTAATATTATTAATAATAAAGTATGCAATTAATAAACATAATAAACTTACAATTATTAAAATTGTTATCATTGTATTTAAAGCTTTTTCTTCAACTACTTGAGTATTCTTATAAAAACCCTTACCTTTTGTACTTGCAAATCTTGTTAAATACAACATAGAAGAATCTTCTTCAGTTAAAAATATATTTGCTTTAATTTTAAGTTCTTTTAATCTTTCAGGACTTGTATCATTTCCTAGGGCATTAGTATAATCATCTATACTCATTTTCCAATTAAGATAAATATCTTTAGCTTCTAATACTTTATTCATATCACCTAAAAATCTATCTTCTAGTCTTCCAAAATATTTTAAAACTTTTCCACCCTGTTTATTAATTTTCTCAATAGCAATATTTATTTCTTTTTCATTTTTAGCTAAAGATATAGCTTGTACATTTCTATGTATATATAATATATAAAAACTAATATTACGTACATTAATACTTACAGAATATGGGTGCTTATATAACTTATCAGTTAATGAAGCTAATGTTTTCATTTGCTGCATAGAATATATTCCTGTAATAAGAAGTAATATAATCAAAGTAGAAAAACTCATTACAAGTTTGGCTGAAATACTTAAATTTTTCATAAAAAAATCCTTTTTTATTTTATTTTAACTATCTTGACGAAAATGTGTAAAAATGTATGTAATTTAATGAACCACAGAATATGGTAATAAAACTGTCTCGGTATAAATTAATCGATGTATACGTCTTGGCTACTTGTCTCAATT
>JABSON010000285.1 GCA_013215915.1 Campylobacteraceae bacterium
TTTATTTTCCAAAGAATTTAGAAATTGAAAAAATTTATAACTTAGAAAATGGCTTATTTGCTTCTATTAATAATACCAATGACGAAAACAAAGAGTTAGAAAATAATCTTGAAATAATGATTAAAGATTTAACAAAAAAAGGAATTATTTTTAAAAATATTCATTATGATATTAATGTATGTATTTCTTATGCAAAAAAGAATCCCTATATATTAGATGACCTTTCTATTGGAATTCAACATGCAATTAAAAATAAACTTCAAGTTATTTATGCAGATGGTTTTCACATAAAAGTAAAAACTGAAGCAAGAAATAAATTGAAATATATAACAATGATTAAAAATGCTTTAGATAATAAAGGTAAATTTGTATCTTATTTTCAAGCAATTATAAATAACACGACTAAAGAGATAGATAAATATGAATCATTAATTAGACTTATTGATAAAGATGGAAATGTAGTTTCACCTTATTTCTTTTTAGATATCGCTAAAAAAACAGGTTATTACACAAGTATTACAAAACTTGTAATTAATAATTCTTTTGAAGCATTAAAACATACTAAAAAATCTATTAGTATAAATTTATCTTCATCTGATATTGAAAATAAAGAAATAAGAGAACTTTTATATTCACAGATAATTAAAAAAGAAAATTATGGTAGAATTATTTTTGAATTATTAGAAGATGAAGATATAAATGATTTTGATTTAGTAAAAAACTTTATTATAAAAAGTAAAAAAGATGCAAATGTAAAAATTGCAATAGATGATTTTGGAAGCGGATATTCAAATTATGAAAGATTATTAGCATTCCAACCTGATATTCTAAAAATTGATGGTTCATTAATTAAAAATATAGTTGATGATGAGTACTCAAGAAACGTGGTAGAGTCAATTGTATTATTTGCAAAAAAACAAAATATTCAAACAATTGCAGAATTTGTAGAAAATAAAGAAATCTTTGAAATTATAAAAGAAATAGGAATAGATTATTCACAAGGTTTTTATTTTCATCAACCTCAAAGACTATATTAAAATAAAATATTCTAATTTATTTTTAAAATATTTTATTTATTCTTGATTAAAAAATATAAAAATACTTTTTAATCAACCACCTGTTTCATAAAAAGCTCTTGTAGATGTTTCATTACCATCTTCTTCATTCCACTTATTCTTTTCAGGTTTATTAGCTAATACATCTTTTAATATAGCTGCTGCTTTATCTATATCGTTAGCTTGAATAGCTTCTTTGATACTTTGAGATTCTTCAAAAAACAAACAAGGAATTAAAACTCCACTTGCAGTTAATCTAATTCTATTACATGTAGCACAGAAATCATCTTTATGAGGTTCAATAATACCAAATACATATCCATCATCCAAAACATAATCTTGAGAGGGTGAAGAACCTGTTCGCTCTTTTTTTACAAAATTATACTTTTCTCTAATAATTTTTTGTATTTCTTCTGAATTAAGTCCTTTTGCACCATCTTTGGCATGAACATTTTCCATAAACTCAATAAATCTTACTTCATATGATCTTTCTCTACAATATTCTAAAATATCAACTAATTCATTATCATTAATACCTTTCATAGGTACACAATTAACTTTTATTTTTAATCCTACTTCATTTGCTTTATCAATACCTTTAAGAACTGTTTTAAGTACATTCTTTTGCGCAATTTTAGCAGCTACATCTTCTTTTAAAGAATCTAAAGAAACATTAATTCTTCTTAATCCAGCATCTTTTAGTTTCTGTGCAGAACGTGGTAATAAAAATGCATTAGTCGTAAGTGCTAAATCAAGAGTATTATCATATTTATAAATCATATTTATAAATTTATCTAGTCCTTCTCTTAATAATGGCTCACCACCTGTAATTCGTACTTTTCTAATACCTTCGTCAATTCCAACTTTAATAAATTTGAATAAATCCTCATACGATAATAAATTCTCTTTAGGAACCCAAGAAAATGGTTTTTCTGGCATACAATACTGACATCTAAAATTACATCTCTCTGTTACTGATACTCTTAAGTAATCAACTTTTCTTCCATGTCCATCTATTAACATTTTAAACCTCTTATAAAAACTTTTTGATCTATTTAATTAAGTTTTTTGTAAGCATATTATAACATTACTTAAATAAAAAAACAAAAGGCTTTTAATTTGCTAATAAAAGATAATATTAAAGATATCGAGTTCTTTAGTGACTTAAATGATGATCTAATTGATAAACTAATATCAATATCATCTATAAAAAGATATGGAAAAAATACAATATTACATTATGAAGGTGAGAGTTCTAAAAATATTCTTTTTTTAATATCAGGTTTTATTAAAATTTTCAAAGTTGATAAATTTGATAATGAAATTTTTCTTTATTATGTTCAAGAAAATTCAATTATTTCAGAATTAAGTTCTTTAGATAAAGAAGATATATATTCATTTTCAAATGCAACATTTACTAAGAATTCAACAATTCTATCAATTAATTATATTAAATTTAAAGAATTATTTTTAGATAATAATATCTTATCTTCAAAACTTATAAAAATAATATTAGAAAAAACTCAACTTTTACAGTTTATATTAAACAGAGAATTAGTTTTTGATGCAAGTGCGAAAGTTGCATATATGCTAAGTACAGATTTAGATTTAGTTAATAAACTAAAAAGACAAGAGATTTCATTTATGTTGCATATACAACCTGAAACATTATCAAGGGTATTAAAAAAACTTTCAAGAAACAATATAATATTAATGGAAAATTCAAAAATAAGAATAATTAATCAAGATAATTTAGAATCAATTTTTTCAGGAGTAGCCGTATGAAAAAAAATACAATAAGTACAAAAATAAAATTATTAGGAGCGATAATATCAATATTTATGATTACAATATTAGCAACAATAATTCATTTAAATAATAAGAATAAAAAAGATGCAATAGTAATTAAAAAGATTGCATGGCGAATAAAAATATTGCATAAAAAACTGTGCATAAAAATAGTGCATACAAAATCGTGCATAAAAAATCATATTCAAAATAATCAATTTTTTATTTATTCTTTTTTTTGCCGTAAAAATTTTCATTAACGCTTATTTTTTGATTCAAACCTGATATTCCATTCTGCGGGAAAACGAAGA
>JABSON010000286.1 GCA_013215915.1 Campylobacteraceae bacterium
TCTTGCTAATGGCTTCGTTATCTCAAATTGCGAATAAAAGTAGTCGAATATCCATCATTGGATTGGGCAATATCGGTCGTGCTGTATCGAATAATCTCATCCAAAAAGGGTTCAATGTGAATAAAGTATTTGATAAATACTATATAAATTCAGCAATATATTATAGAAATAATAAATCTTCTTATGAAATATCAACAAGTATAAATGCCTTAAGTACTTTTAAAATATATAAAGGAAGATTTATTGGGGAAAGAAAGTATTACATCAGTAAAATTAATGATAATTAGTATCAATTTTATTTGCATTTAAGTTTAATTGTTTTAAAATTAATCTAAATTTAAATTAGGATATTAAATGAAAAAATTAATTAAATTGTCTTTTGCAGTATCATTAATAGCATCATCTATGTTAGCAAATGATTCTTACAAAAGCACAAAAACTAAAGTACTAGATAAAACTTTTAATACAGCTGGTGTTATGCTTGCTTATTCTGAATTTGAGCTTTCTGGTGAACCAATGGTTGAAGGTCTTGGATTAGATTTAGATACTTTAGATCCAAATGTTATTAACAAACCAACACAATTTGATTATACAGCTGGTATTGAATCTTATGAGTATTCAGAAGAAGCTATGTATGCATTAAATTACCAATCAAAAATGGGACCACATTTAGTAAATGGATTATTAAATGCAAAAAGAGGTGGGACTATGGCTTCTTTTGCAAAAAGATTTACTTTATTTGCAAAAGTAACTGGAAATGATGTTTCTATTATTCCTTTAAATATGCACCCAACTGCTTTACCTTATGTTTCAGGAATGCCAGTATTTTCTAAAAAACCTGATACTACTGTTGTAAATAATGATGAAGTTGTTGTTCTTAGAAATGGTAAAGAAGTTACAGTTAAAACTAATGTTCCTGCTTATTTAAGAGATTATAAATCTTTGGCATGGAAAGAATCTGGAATGGATAAAACATTTAATCCAGCTGCTTTTGGAGCTGCATTATTAAAAGATACTATGTGGGCACAAGATTTTTTAGGTGGAATGCATATTATTGAAAATGATGAAGAAGTTGAAGCTACAAACTCTAAAATGGATCACGATGGAATTCATGCTTTAGGTGTATCTTCTGCTGATGGTGTAAATGGTGCAATTTTAACTGAATTAGCTTGGGAGAGAATCCTTTATATGCAAGAAAAGCTAGGATATAACGGTAAAAAGTTAGGATCTAAATTCTCTCCTTCATATGATGCTAGTAAACCAATTTGGTTTGCACATAGAGTTGCTGTAACAGAAGGTAAAAAAAATGGAGTTAAATCTGTTAAAAGACTTAAAGTTACAGATAGTAAATCAAGCCTTAGAGATACATGGCAAGTATTATGGCCTGTATCAGAGTTTTATGCATATTCAGATCAAAGAGTTGTAAATCTTAATCAAAACCCAGCTTTTTTGAGTGTATTTGATGGTTCTCCTTTTAAATCTGCTCCAAAAGTAAATCTTGATGCTAAAAGATCAAATGATATTAAAGCTGATGATGCATTCTCAGTTGCAGCAAATGTTCAAAACTTAATGTTTGAGAATATTTCTACTATTCATTTTGATAAAAAAGAAGGAACTCTAGTTGATACTTACAATGGAAAAAAAGGTTCACTTGTAACTACTTATGATGCAGCTTATTCTATTGAAGCTTTAAGAATTTTCCAAAGATCAATTGATGCATTACCTGTTGGATATGGTTCAGCTGAAGGTGCTAAATCTTTAGAGAGCAAACAAGGTAAAGAAGCGTTATCAATAATTAAAACTCAAGCTGATTTTATTATTTCTAAATTAAAAACTTCAAATGGTTTATATGCAAAATCTTATGATTTAAAAACTAAAACTTCAAAAGGTTTAGATTTAGGTACTCAATTTGCAGTTGTTAGAGGTTTAACTTCAGCATTCTTAGCTACTAAAGATGATAAATATAGATCAGAAGCTAGAGCTTTAATGATTTCTATTGATAAAAATATGTTTGATAAAAAAATTGGTACATATGTTGATGCAAGTTATGAGTATACACCTTATACAATTGCAGCTGTATCTGCTGGTTTAAGAGATTCTATTAATCACCTTAAAAATGTAGGAAATGAAAATGATTCTGCATTAGAATTACAACAATTAACTGAAAGATTTACATCTTGGTTCCAGTTAGTAATTAATGGTAATTCTGTTAATGAGGGTGCTCAATTATCTGAATGGTTATTAGACTCAGGTGAGTATATTGATGCTTCTAATCCAAAAAATACAAATGCTGATAAAGATAATGTTTCTTCAATTACAGCTAAAAATCTTGCTATGACAATGGCAGCAAAAGTTAAATTATCAAAATAAAAATAGCACTCTTTGAGTGCTATTTCAATAAGATTATTTTTTATTCATTCTTTTAAATATATATTTATTCATACTTATTATTACTTAATTTCTTTGGTAATTGTTTTAACTTCTACTTTGTCTTTTTTTGCTTCACTAATCAAATCATTTTTAACTTTTGTAAAACATTTAGGGCTCAAATACAATCCTTGAATACTACTATATCCCCATTTATTATTTGAATCAGTTGTAATGAAATTTTGCTCAACTCCATAATTACCAAACTTACAAGATAATAATTTAAGATTAGCTATCTTTGTTACAATACAAGAACCACCTTTATATTTATTTATGATTCTATCATATGCAGAACTAGTAAAATATGTTTTTGTTCCTGCTTTTGAATATCTATACTGAATAGTTTTGCATTCTCTATTATCTAACTTGTAATACTGGATATTGGTTCGTGAATTACCTTTTTGACCCATACCTATATATTTATTTCTAACTTGTATTACATTTTCAAATTTCGTATTATTAATAGTTACAGTTTTATCTATTTTGTCATAACTAGGACTAATATCATAAGTATTCAGACATCCTGTAAATAATGATACGCCAACTATAGTCATAATAATTTTATTTTTCATAATTTGTTTTCCTGTTAATTTTAGAAACTATTATACCTAAAAGATAAGATATATTGACTTGTTAAAAATATGATATGTAAGAGTTTAAATGTCTTTTTAATTCTTTTTATTTTAAGGTTAATAATATAATCT
>JABSON010000287.1 GCA_013215915.1 Campylobacteraceae bacterium
TGCTGTACCCCCTAGCAGTTGACGTCAATTGTGAACTGCCCTTAAAGTATTTTAATTTGTCAATTATAAATGTACAAAATTTGAGAAATGATGTAATAAAATGAATGAATTTTCTTTTCTTAAGTTGATAAATCTAAACAAAAAACTATTCACATGTGATGCCATTTTTTATAATACTTAATCCAGTGTTCCTAGTAAGAGTGGACCCTTACTATTAACCTCACACTTAGAGATTTAGTGCTGCCACTCTGGGCCCTACTCTTATTAGGTACACTTTTTTTTAGAATAATTACCTAATTTTCAGTTTGGCAAAGTTAGAGAGAGAGCACAGATTTTGAATCCTAATATTAACTTTATTACATTCTATCAGTTATTCAATGTAACTATAGTCATATAAACAGTTCTTTAAGACATATAAATTATTACTGGAGCTTGTGTTATATAAATAATCATATATTAATGTATATCTAGTGCGAAATTACAGTTTGAGATTCGTAAGTCCTTACAACATGTTTGTAGCATTTTTCTAGACCCTACTATTATTAGGAGTAAAATTCCCTGTATGTTTATTAATTTTATAATAAAGTTGCTATATATGACAGCAGGAATATAATTGCTTGTTCTGATTAAGATTCATATTCAGATAATTCACAGTATCAGAATATACTCACCTCAATACGAGTCTAGTAAACAGGTAACATCACAGGTAGATCACATGCATCTATGTAGTTATGATATCCACTCTAAGGCAAATATTATAGGAATATTACACCTCTATAGGCAATATCGAAATGGGGGATACGTGCTGTTCATCCAGAGGGATTCAGCCTTAGGGTGAACTCATTTATTCATCCAGTCCAATGTTGACTATAGAGGTGTTATGTTCCTTTTATTACATCCCCGTTATTGTCACTTATTTTTTGTTCAGAAAGGTACACAATGATGTTGTGTG
This sequence comes from Campylobacteraceae bacterium, assembly GCA_013215915.1. Lineage (GTDB taxonomy): Bacteria > Campylobacterota > Campylobacteria > Campylobacterales > Arcobacteraceae > NORP36. The sequence continues at coordinate 953 of JABSON010000287.1, forward strand.
TAGACTTATATGAAGGTCTTCTACGTTACACACCCGTTCACGTCAAATGTAGCTATTACGAGTTATATCATAATAACCGCAATTTCATAACGATTCATTTAAGCCAAAAATGATGAAAATCGCAACATTTTCGGCTGAGATACAGCTATATTTGAACGTATAGGCGATGGTTTCAACTATTTCAGTTTAAATCTTATGCAGTTTAACATGATTCGTCAAATATGACGTCATCATGAATTTTTTTTTAAATTACTTCCGAGAAATAACTCGAATTTATACTGTAATTTTGGTATAGTTAACAATTAGAGCATCGACTTATAGTTTTTTCTTCTTTTTTTCGTCTCACGGCCACAAAAATCATCCGAATTTCCTGAAAATTGATATGAACCTAACCTAACCTATCCTAACCTAACCTAACCTAATCTAACCTAACCTAAAAAATCCTAACCTAACCTAATCTGACTTTAGTGCGGAATCTTGTGTTTGACACTTCATAACTCAGCCGATTCAGGTCCGATTTAAAATTATAAACTAATTTTGGAAACCCCATTATATGTGCTTTCTAACGCTGGTTTAAGGTTTATAATATGTTGTGTGGTTTGCGACTACTAGCGGAACAAAGAAGAAAAAACTATAAGTCGATGCTCTAATTGTTAACTATACCGTAATTTTGGTATACAACATGCGGTTGTCAACAAAGAACACGATTGAGACAAACATTTCAGGATCCCCAGAAGTGTAGTAGGATATAATACCAATATTACGACAATATCTTACTTAATCTGTAAATAACCATTAAAAATTTGAGATATTAAAATATTCACAGTTATATTTGATAGAGTTTATATTAGTATTTTAAAATATATTAACATATAACAATGTTTTTAGTTATTTCATGCGACATGGAGGAAAACAACAGAATATATCTTCATATTTCGGTAAGTAAACCTTTATTTTATTTACCAGTTAATAAATATATTGGACACAACAATAAAACATTAGAATCCATCACATATATCTAAATCTATGTGATGGATTACAATGTTTTATTGTTGTGTCTAATATGGATTCTGAAGACAGCAGAAGGCGGGATAATCTGAATAAAATATATAAATGAACAAAACAAATGCTGTTTTAACTTATATAAACTACAGATACCAAGCACATTACAAAATTAATTATATCTTAAAGAAAAACCGCATTTTTACAAGGTTTTATATATAATAATTATTTAAATTGTTTATATTTATTCTCCACCTGTGAGGACACAAACATATAATGATATCCGCTTATCAGGTGGTAACAATTAAACAATTTTTTAAATTTGAGAAAAACTGCTTGCACTTAAAAACACACAAGCACACACACAGAAACACTCACACACAGATAGATACACACAAAAACACTCACGTACATACACATATACATTCGCACCCACACATACTCTGACACACGCACACAAACTCACATACATACACAAACACATCCACAAATGTATGCACTCAAACACACCACACAGATATACATGCAGACACACAAATATCCCCACAAAGTTATTTATTTTTACCTTACATTTGCATTGAGATAAATACGGGTTCCAGTTTCCCCAAGGGAATAATAAGCACTTTTTTACCTATTAATATGTAACTTTATTTTATTTGATCTACTTTAGTTGCAGGATTTAAAATTAAAAACCAATTAAAGATGTAATAAATGTAAAGCCAAGAAATTATGTCATAAATGTTTATATAATAATGTAGTTATGAAATTTGAAAATTAAATGTAGGTAAATGCAGATTTTAGCATCAGTTACAGAGTTTTGAGATCTCAAAAATCTAAAAAAAATTCAAGATCTAACAAAATATCAGAAACTTCGAAAAATTATATTTTTGAGATTTTTTATATTTTGAGATTTTTGAGAAAAATGAGATTTTAAAAATCTTGTGGAGTTTTCTTATGATTTTTTGATATTTATGAGATTTTTTAAAGATTTTTTGAGATTCTTGAAATTTTGGGATATTTTAGGTTTTTGAGATCTTTGAGATTTTAAAAACACTTTATCTCCTGGGGTTAGAAGAATGGGGTCTTCTAACATAGGGAGATAACGTAGTATCTTATCTACTGGTGTTGAATAGAACACAGGGTAATAGTGTAGGGGGGGGGGGGGGGG
>JABSON010000288.1 GCA_013215915.1 Campylobacteraceae bacterium
TCTATAGCTTTAACATGGAGTTTATTACAAAAAAATAAATATATAAGACTAAAGATTTCGGGAAAACTTGAAAATACAAGAGATTTTTCAGTCGCAGTTCTTAAAAATAATAAGATTCTATTTCATATTATCAATAAAACAATAATAAGTATTGATCCTAATATTACAAAAAACATTTTAAACAAATGGATGACAACTCAATATGAAAAATATATTGATTATAAATTAATAAGTGAAATTTTAATTTTTGTTCTTATTCTTTTTATATTTGTCTTTTACAAATTAATAAGTTTAATTAATAAAAATAAAAAACTTCAAAAAGTAATTGTTCAAAAAAATGTTGAACAAGTATTAATGAATAAAGAATTAATAGAAAAAGTAGAAAAAGAAGTTACTAAAAACATTAAAAAAAATAAGATATTGGCGCAGCAAAGTAAATTAGCTTCAATGGGTGAAATGCTAGCTAATATCGCACATCAATGGAGACAACCATTAAATAATATAAATTTATTGGTGCATTTTTTAAGAGATAATTATGAAAATAAAGCATTTACCAAAAAAGATTTTTCTTCTTATGTTCATGATATATTTCTTCAAATATCTTATATGTCAAAAGTAATTGATGATTTTGGAGATTTTTTTAAACCTAATAGTCAATATGAATTATTTGACTTAAAAAGTGCATTCGATAAAACATTTAGAATTGTTTCTTCACAATTTGGTAAAAATGATATAGAAATTATTAACGATATTGAAGAAATAAAACTATTTACTCTAGAAAATGAGTTAGTTCAAGTTTTGATAAATTTAATCAATAATGCAAAATATGAATTGTTATCATCTTCTATTGAAAAAAAATTAATTTTTATAAGTGCTAAAAAAGATAAAGATAAAATTATTATAAAAATATCTGATAATGCAGGTGGAATAAGTGAGGATATAATAAATAGAGTATTTGAACCTTATTTTACCACTAAAGGAGAAAACGAAGGAACAGGCATTGGTTTATATATGAGTGAAGAAATTATTAAAAAACATATGGATGGTATTATATTTGTTAATAACAAAAAATATGTACATGAAGGTATAACTTACATTGGTGCTATTTTTACAATTATACTTCCAATTAATGTAAATAATTATTAATAAATTGCAATTTACCTATTTACTGTAATTTATATATATAAAATAAATATTAATTATGCTATGATTCAAAAAAAACATAAGGATTTCTTTTGAATCATAAATTTATTAAATTATTATTTCTTCTTCTTTTATCTGTAAATATATCTTATGCCAAAGAACTTAAAAAAGTTACTTTGCAATTATCATGGTTTGATCAATTTCAATTTGCTGGTTATTATATGGCAAAAGAAAAGGGTTATTATGAAGAATTTGGATTAGATGTAACAATATTACCTTTTAAATACGGATTAAATATTCCAAAAGATGTAAGTAAAGAAAAGATTGATTTCTCAATTGGAAGAGAAACATTAATTTTAGATAAATCTAAATATGATATTGTTGCTTTATATGCTTTATTTCAATCAACTCCTTTAATATTATTGACAACAAAATCATCAGGAATAAAAACCATAAATGATTTTACAGGTAAAACTATCATGACTACTATTGATGATGCGGGAGAAGTATCTTTAAAAGCTATGATTCAATCTCATAAAGTAAATATTACAGAACTTAATTTTTTAAAACATACTCATAACTTAAATGATTTATTAGATAAAAAAACTGACATTATCTCTGCTTATATTTCTAAAGCACCCTTTATATTAAAACAAAAGAATATCAAATATACAATATTTGATCCTAAAAAATTTGGTTTTGATATGTACAGTGATTTTTTATTTACTAGTGCAAAACTAATAAAAAAAGATCCTATTCTCGTAAATAATATGAAAAAAGCTTCTTTAAAAGGATGGGAATACGCATATTCAAATATCAAAGAAAGTGCTACTTTAATTATGGAAAAATATAATCCATCAAAACTTTCAAAAGAAGAATTAATATATGAAGCAAATGAATTAAAAAAACTATCTTATTATAATACAAAAGAACTAGGACTTATAAAAAAAGAAAAGATTCAGAGAGTATATGATTTATATAATATTATGGGATTAGTTAAAGAAAAAAGTGACATAAATAGTTTTTTAATTGATAAATAAGATAGCAACACTTTAAATTATACAAAAAAGATATGAATTATGTAAATTCGCATTAGAAGTTCAACGTTTAGAAAATCAAGATAGTAAGGTTAGTTGATATACAATTAACGCTTATTATCCTGAGAGATAAATGTAGCATTTAATGAGACATCATAAACTAGTGTAGTTGCCTTTAGAATTAACCTTAGGTTTAAGGTATCAAATCTTTGCTTATAAATAAGAAAATGATTCTATAAGTAAAATAGCTAGAATATTAAACTTTAATAAGTCTACAATTTCTAGAGATCTAAAAAGAAACAGTTGTTATGGATATTATAGTCCTGAGTATGCTGAGATTCAAGCTGCATCAAGAGATATAAATAAGAGAACTAATAAAAAGCTTAACAAAAAAATAAATATATAAGACTAAGGATTTTTGGAAAACTTGAAAATACAAGAGGTTTTTCATTTGCAGTTCTTAAAAATAATAAGATTCTATTTCATATTATCAATAAAACAATAATAAGTATTGATCCTAATATTGCAAAAACATATGGACGGTATTATATTTGTTAATAAAAAAAATATGTATATGAAGGTATAAATTACAGTGGTGCTATCTTGCAATTATACTGCCGATTAATGTAAATAATTATTTAAAAATTACAATTTACCTATTTATTGTAATTTATATATATATAATAAATTTTAATTCTGCTATAATTCAAAAAAATATAAGGCTTTTTTTGAATCATAAATTTATTAAATTATTATTTCTTCTTCTTTTATCTATAAATATTTCTTATGCCAAAGAACTTAAAAAAGTTACTTTGCAATTATCATGGTTTGATCAATTTCAATTTGCTGGTTATTACATGGCAAAAGAAAAGGGTTATTATGAAGAATTTGGATTAGATGTAACAATATTACCTTTTAAATACGGATTAAATAT
>JABSON010000289.1 GCA_013215915.1 Campylobacteraceae bacterium
CTATATACATTAATTTAAGCATTTTAGATATTAGAAGTTTTGAATATCTTCTTTATTAATAGTTTATTTAGAAAAGATAAAATGCCTTTAATAAAAGAATTTAAATTAAAAAATCTATTTTAAAAGAAAGCAATTATATGATATAAAAAACAAGAGTAAATTTGGCTTCATTACATTACAATGAAATTAAACTCTTATGCTGCTTATATCTTTTTATTAAAGCTAGGATAAATTATATACTTAGATAATAATCACAAAGATATTAAATTATTATCTCGCTATAATCTGCAAAATTTTTCCCTTTAGGGATTTCAAGGATTATTTTTGGAAATAATTATTCATTCATGGTTACGTTGGTTTGTAGTTGTTGGTATTTTTGCTAACTTATTTATTGCTTATTATGCATACTTCACAAATAAAGAGTTTAATAAATTTAATAGAATCTTTTTAAATGCTTCTGTTGGTTTTGTACACTTACAATTTGTATCTGGTGCTATTTTATATTATAACAGTTCATTAACATCTGCTTTTTTAGATAATGTTAAAGATGGTATGAAAAATGCTGAACTTAGATTCTTTTCTATGGAACATGCATTATTATTATTTATAGCTATTGTTTTAATTACAGTTGCTTCTTTTAAAGTAAAAAGAATGCCTGCAGATGCACATAAACAAAAGTTTAAAACAATTATGATTTATTTCACTATTGCCTGTATCCTGCTTTTAGTTGCCATTCCTTGGAAACTAAGACCTTTATTCGCATAAACACTTAAATATCTTTAGGCTATATCTATAGTCTAAAGGTAATTGTTCTCATAATTCCACAAATATTACTTTATTTATACTCTATATACTTTAAAACACTTTTTATTAATTATTTATGTTAGACTTTGTTAAAAATGGAGCTTATATGGACAATTCGTTTTCTATTATTTCTACTGCTATTTTATTATTCTTTATTTTAGATCCTTTTGGCAATGTTCCATTAGTACTTAGTATATTAAAAGACATAGATAAAAAACAACATAGGTCTATAATTATTAGAGAAACTTTTATAGGTTTATTAATATTATTAGTATTTTTATTCTTTGGAGATGAATTTTTAAGCGTATTTCATCTTGAGACTCATTCAATTACAATAGCAGGAGCTATAATATTTTTTATAATAGCGGTTAAAATGATTTTTCCAGACCCTGATGCTGAACTGTTTTCAGGCGTAAAAGGTGAAGAGCCTTTAGTTGTTCCAATTGCTATGCCAATGATTGCAGGACCTGCTGCAATTGCTACACTTATAGTAATAGCAAAAACTAATGAGAATGAAACTTTTCCTTTGTTTCTATCACTTTTACTTGCATGGTTCTTTTCATCACTTATATTAGTTTTAGCACCACAATTATATAAGATCTTAAAAGACAAAGGTTTAAAAGCTTTAGAGAAACTAATGGGTATGTTACTTTTAATTATGTCAGTTCAAATGTTTATAGATGGTATAAGGTCTTTATTACCAACTCTATTTTAAAAGGAAAAAAAAATGTTAAATAAATATATACTAGTATTTATCTTATTATATTCAAGTTTATATGCAAAATCGTCTGTATGGAAAGTCTCAAAAGATTCAAATCATTTTTATATAGCAGGAACTATACATGCTTTAAGTAAATCTGATTATGCTTTACCAAAAGAGTATGAATTAGCTTATCTGAATTCAGAACTAATAGTATTTGAAGCAGATACTAATAAATTATCTCAAAAATCATTTTCTTATTTAATTAATACAAAAACAAGATATAAAAAGAATGATAGTTTAGATAACTACTTAGATAATGATACAAAAGAAAAACTAATAAAATATCTAAGTGCTAATAATATTTTATATAAAAATATAAAAAACTTAAAACCAGGAATATTATCTATTTATTTAACTTCTCTTGAATTAAAAAAACTTAAACTAACTGCTTTAGGAGTAGATGCTTATTATTCTTTAAAAGCAAAAGAAGATAATAAAAAGATAAAGTACTTAGAAAGCATATATAAACAACTAGATTTTTTATCTAGCATGAGCAAGGGTTATGAGAATGAGTTTGTTAACTATACGTTAAAAGACTTAAAAAACATAAAAAAACAATTCTTTTTAATGAAAAAAGCTTGGAGATCTGGAAATATAGCTGAGCTTAAAAGAATAAGTCTTGATCCTTGGGTAAATGACTTTCCTATTCTTTATGAAAACTTACTTATAAAAAGAAATAAAGCCTGGATGAAAAAGATTTTAAAAATGTCTAAAACAAAAGAAGTAGAGTTTATTTTATTTGGAGCTTTACATTTAGTAGGAGAAGAAGGTATTTTAAATAAACTTAAAAATAAAGGTTTTACAATAAGTCAATTAAAATAGTTTAATTGACTCTTTAAAGATTAAAAGAACTATAGATAAATATACCATATACTTATGTTGAGGTAAGTAAATCATAGTACAAATACTGTAAAAATTAAAGATAATTATTTTCTCATAAATTATTATCTTTTTACTTCTATTTACATAAATTATCTAAATAGAAGTAATATCTCATTTATACTTCAAAAAGTAATAAAAATGCCTTCTTTTGTTCTTAAGATTGTTAAGATAGCTCAAAAGATATGAGCATACAAATTCAATTAACGAGCTAATTACAGTAATTGATTATATTACTTTCTAAACAAATATTCTTTCATTTAATGAAGCTGTAGTAGCACAGAAGGTGATAAACTTAGTATCAAAATCAGCAGAAGATGCTAAAGAAATTCAAACTTTAGTTAAAAATACTTCAAAAATACAAATGCTGCTAATAATATTTCCAAAAAAATGATTAATGCTAATAAAAATATTGAACTTATAATAGATTTTTAAAATGTATTAAATAACAATTAATAGTACAAAATCAAATTAATGATGCTATTAATTCTTTAGATTCTTAAATACAAAGAAATACTTCAATTTCAAATAAAACATATGAAGTATCACTTCAAACAGATACTATTACAAAATATATTGTTTTAATTGTAGATTAAAAATAGTTTAAAGGTAAAGATTGTATTAAATCATAACAAATTAATAACA
>JABSON010000029.1 GCA_013215915.1 Campylobacteraceae bacterium
TATATCCTAATATAAGAAGTATAAAAGAGACATAAAATAAAAAAATTATATAAAAAATATATAAATTTAAAGTAGTGATTTAAATAAATTAATCTATTTTCTGACTTAGTTTCAGACATTATATAGACAAAGGAACAAAAATATGAATATTGAATATAAAGTAAATAAAAATGTCATATCAAGTGAATTTATTGAGCTATTAAAAAGTTCAAGACTAGGTGCAAAATACCTATAGATGATTTGAAAATGCAGATGTAATTATAACTGCTATAAGAGATAATAAATAATATGACTATCAAGAGCTGTAAGAGATTTTAACTATTGTTGTTACTAATCAGACTTATCAGTTGATGAAAAATATCAAAAGAATAGAAAAGTAATCTATTTTGAGATCTTGAGTTAAGAGTAAATCCAATTGATATGCTAGATTTAGCTGAAGTTTGTGTAGATGATATAGAAAATCAGAAAAAGAAATAAATGTTGCGAGAGCTGATATCTTAAGTGAAAATTAAATAACAATGATTTCTACTAAATATGGAAAAACATACTTTAAAAGAATATTATTAAAAACTAAAAAGATATAAAATACAGAAGTGAAATTACTTCTGTATTTTACTTAATTTGTTTTCTTTTATGTATAAATAGTCAGAAATTATTGTCCAAGGTCTTACTTGTTTTAAATAATTTTCTTGTGATGTAATAATTTCATTAAATAATGGGTTTTTACTTTTAATTTTTGTTATTAGTTTTTGATTTTCTTTTTTTAATTCTTTTACAATTTCTTTTGAAAAAGATTTAATTTGTATACTTGGATAATCTTTTTTCATTTTACTCCAAGCTAAACCACTTAAATGATAATTATATGTATACATATCTGAAGATGATGCTTTCATTGCAACTTCTAATATCATTTGAAGATCTTTAGGAAGTTTATTAAATTTCTTTTTGTTTATATAAAACTGAGTATCCGGACCTGGTTCATGCCAACCTGTATAATAATAATTAGCAACTTTGTGAAATCCCATTTTAATATCCATTCCAGGGCCTACCCATTCAAGTGCATCAATTGTTCCTCTCTCAAGTGAAGTATATAAATCTCCTGGTGCAATATTTGTTACTAATACTCCTAGTTTTGTCATGATTTCACCTGCAAATCCAGGTATTCTCATCTTAAGACCTTTAAGATCATCAAGTGTTTTAATTTCTTCTTTAAACCATCCACCCATTTGAACTCCAGTATTACCACCAGGATAAGCTAAAATTCCATGTTTTGAATAAACTTTTTTCATTAAGTCTAAACCACCTGCATGATAAAACCATGCATTTAATTCAGGTGCAGTTAAAGCAAAAGGCATAGTTGTAAAAGGCATCATATTTATATCTTTTCCTTTGTAAAAATAAGAAGAAGTATGTGCCATATCATAAGAACCTGCTTTTACCATATCAAATACACCAAAAGGTGATTTATGTTTATTAGCAGAATCAACTCTTATAAGAAGTCTTCCATTCGACATTTTTTCAACATAAGAAGCTAGGTTTTTAGATGCATTTATTAGTGGTACTGCTGAAGAACCCCATGTTGTTGCTAGTTTTAATTTATAGATTTTTTCTTTTGCATTTGCTTGTGTTAGTAGTATTATACTTAGTAGTGAAAGTGTTAGTGCTTTTTTTATTTTCATATTATTTCCTCGTATAGTTTTTATATGAATATAAAATAGAGAAAAATTTTACTCGGATAAACTTTTTCTCATATTCTATTTCTAATATAAGTCTTAGATAAAATAAATAATTCTCTATTTAGCTTTTGTAATTAGTAAAAGCTTTGCTTTTTTTAATGTCCACCCTCCAAATACTAGTATTTCATAGAGTGCAAATAAAGATATCTTCACTATTAAAATTAATAGTGAGAATAACTTAGTAAAATACATTTTTACTCCTTTTCAGATTTTATTTTTTATAAAACGCCTCTTGCTTCTTGATCTCTTTCAATTGATTCAAATAAAGCTTTAAAGTTACCTTCTCCAAAACCACTATCATTTTCTCTTTGAATCATTTCAATAAAAATTGGTCCAAATAAGTTTTTAGTAAAGATTTGCAGTAAATAAGTATTTTCAGCTTGACTATCAACTAAAATTTGATGTTCTCTAATTTTTTCTTTGTCTTCTTTTACCCATGGAACTCTATTCCAAATTTCATCATAGTATTCAGGAATGATATTTAGTGTTTCAATATAAGAACCTTTTAATGCATCACAAGAAGCAACTAAATCTTTTGTTCTAAATGCTAAATGCTGAACTCCTGGACCATTATATAAACCTAAATATTCATCAATTTGATTTTTATCATTTCCTTTACCTTCATTAATTGGAATACAAAAAGTTCCACATGGACTTGCTAGTGCATAAGAAATTAATGCCGTTTTAACACCTTTAATATCAAAGTATCGCACTTCTGTAAATCCAAATACATCTTTATAGAAATCAGCCCATTTATGCATTGTTCCTTTATATACGTTGTTAGTTAAGTGATCAATTTCAATGAAACCTTTATCTTCTTGGAAAACTTGTTCTTCTAAGTCTTCAAAGTCAGTATCCCACATAGTATTTTCACCTTCATATGCATCAATGAAATAAATTAAACTATCACCAATACCATAAATAGCAGGATAAGGATAATCTCCACCAATAGCTTCTTTTGCACCTCTTTTTACAGCTTCTTCTTTAGCAAATACAGCATCTTTAACTTTCCATCCCATAGATGTAATAGCTGGTCCATGAGACTTTGTAAATTCTGCTGAAAAACCTGCTTTTTCTTGATTCAATAAAAAGTGTATTTTGTTTTGAACAAAATGGATTATATTTTTACCTTTGAATTTTTGTGTTTTTGAGAAACCAAAATCCATAAATACATTTTCCATAAAATTTGTATCATTTGATGCAAACTCTGTAAACTCAATTCCTGTTAAACCTAGTGGGTTTTTAATATTTTCCATTCTTTTTCTCCAATTATTTTATTTTAACAATAATAATTTATTGTAATCAAAGATTTCATCCCATAGATAGACTTAATAAATAGTTTCTATAAATGTGCTTTAGAGTAAATTATCTTAAAATAATGACAATTTAATGATATTCTTGTGTTTCATTATAAAATTATTTGTATTTAATCTTACTTGTGTTTTACTAGTTTATTGTCATTAAAATATCATTTTTAATATGTAAAGTATAATAAATTAATTAAGGAATGAATATGAAGATTAATAAAATACATCATGTTGCATATAGATGTAGCGATGCAAAAAAAACTGTACTATGGTATAAAGAACATTTTAATATGGACTTTGTTTTAGCAATAGCAGAAAATGAAGTTCCTTCTACAAAACAACCTGATCCTTATATGCATATATTCTTAGATGCAGGAGCTGGTAATATTCTTGCTTTTTTTGAAATACCAACATTTCCTAAAGCTATTAAAGACCCTAATACTCCTGATTGGGTGCAACATATTGCATTTGAGATATCTTCAATGGAAGAACTTAATGAAACTAAAGAGAAATGGGTAAAAGCAGGTCTTGATGTTGTGGGTCCTACTAACCATGGTTTATTTAAATCAATATATGTATTTGATCCAGATGGTCATAGACTTGAATTATCAGTTAATGTAGGAAGTAAAGAAGAAATAGCTTCTCAAATGAAAAAAATGGATGAAGTTAAATGGGCTATGTTAGAAGAATGGTCTATTACTAAAAGAGCTCCTGAACATGCAAAATGGTTACATGCTGAAGAGTTTGGTGATAAATAATGAAATTAGCAAGTCTTAAGAACAAAGAAAGAGATGGCATATTAGTTCTTGTAAGTAAAGATTTAAAAAAATATGTTTATGTTCAAACAATAGCTAAAACATTACAAGATGCTTTAGATTCTTGGGTGAGCACAAAACCTTTATTAGAGAAACTATATATAGACCTTAATAATAATGACTTAGATAATATTCATGATTTTAATGAATCAGACTGTAAATCACCATTGCCAAGAGCCTATGCTTGGTTAGATGGTTCTGCTTATATAAATCATGTAGAATTAACTAGAAAAGCTAGAAATGCAAGTATTCCAGACTCTTTTTATACTGATCCTTTAATGTACCAAGGTGGATCTGATACTTTTATTGGACCATGTGAAGATATTTTATTAGAAAAAGAAGAATATGGTATTGATTTTGAAGGGGAAGTAGCAATTATTACTGATGATGTACCAATGGCTACATCAGAAGAAGATGCTTTAAAACATATACAGTTAATAATGTTAGTTAATGATGTATCCCTAAGAAATCTAATTCCAGCAGAATTAGCAAAAGGAATTGGTTTTATTCAATCAAAATCATCATCTTCTTTTTCTCCTGTATGTGTTACTCCTGATGAATTAGGAGATTCTTGGTCTGATTCTAAAGTAAACTTATCATTAAATGTTTTTTATAATGATAAATTATTTGGAAATACAATTTGCTCAGAAGATATGACGTTCTCATTCTCAAAACTATTATCTCATGCTTCTAAAACTAGAGAACTATGTGCTGGTACAATTATTGGTTCTGGAACTGTATCTAATAAGTTTGAAGGAAAAGAAGGTAAAACAATTAAAGATGGTGGAAGAGGTTATTCTTGTATAGCAGAAATAAGAATGCTAGAAAGCATTAATAAAGCTTGTACTCAAACATCTTTTATGAGTTTTGGAGATAGAGTTAAAATTAATATGATTAATAAAGAAGGAAATAGTATTTTCGGATCTATTAATCAATGTGTAAAAGAATATAAAAAGGATTAAAATGAATGATTTTTTATCAATAGACCCTAAAGATGAATCAGCTGTTAATACATATAATTATCTTGTAGGCTCAGTTTCACCTAGACCAATTGCACTTGCAAGTACGATTAATAAAAAAGGTGAAATAAACTTAGCTCCTTTTAGTTTTTTTAATGTTGTAAGTTCAAATCCTCCAATGCTTTTATTCTCACCTGTAAATAGAGGTGCAGATGGAAGCAAAAAAGATACTTTATTAAATATTGAAGAAATAAAAGAAGTAGTAATTAATATAGTAAACCATGATATTGTTCAACAAGTATCTCTAAGCTCAGCTGATTACCCAAATGATGTAAATGAGTTTGTTAAAGCTGGTTTTACAATGATTGAATCAGATTTAATTAAACCTTTGAGAGTTAAAGAATCACCTGTTCAATATGAATGCATAGTAAAAGAGATTATTACAATTGCAGATAATGGTGGAGCTGGTAATTTAATTTTATGTGAAGTAGTAAAAATGCATTTTGCTAAGAATATTTTAAATGATAAAAATAGAATTGATCCATATAAAATAGATTTAGTAGCAAGAGCAGGTGGCAATTTATACACAAGAGCAAATGAAGGATATTTTGAGCTAGATAAACCTTTCTCAAAACTTGGAATTGGTTTTGATAATTTACCAAAAGACATTCTTGAAAGTGAAATCTTAAGAGCTAATGACTTAGGTAAATTAGCAGGTACTAGTACTTTACCTTGCAAAGATGAAATACTAGAGTTTCAAAAAGATAAAAAAGAATTAATGTTAAATACTAATAAACATTTATTAGCGCAAGAGTATTTAAATCAAAATGAAATCCATAATGCATGGATGATATTATTATAAAAGGGAAAATATGAATTTTAATAAAGTATTAGATAATTGTAATGTATATGCAGCAGGTAAACCAATTGAATTAGTTGTACGAGAATATGGTATCAAAGCAGATGATGTAATTAAATTAGCTTCTAACGAGAACCCATATGGAACAGCTCCTAAAGTAGTGCAAAAAGTACAAGACTTAGCTAAAAATATGTTTATGTATCCAGATGATTCTATGTATGAACTAAAAGAAGCATTAGCTTCTAAGTTTGAAGTTAAAAGTTCAAATGTTTTAATTGGTTCTGGAAGTGATCAAATATTAAACTTTTGTGTAAAAGCTAAGTGTAATGAGAATTCAAAAATGCTTATGAGTAAAACTACTTTTGCATTATATGAGATATATGGTAAACAAGTTGGTTGTAAAATCATTAAAACAAAAGATGATGAGCATAACTTAGAACAATTTTTAGAACTTTATAAAAAAGAGGGTGCTGATATTATCTTTTTATGCTTACCTAATAATCCTTTAGGTGAATGTTTAGATGCGCAGGACGTGTATGAGTTCTTAAAAGAAATAGATTCAGATACTTTAGTTGTAGTAGATGGGGCTTATCAAGAATACGCAAAATATAAAGATCCTAAAAAAGAAATCAAAGTAAATGATTTAATTTCTACTTTTCCTAATTGTATTTATTTAGGAACGTTCTCAAAAGCTTATTCTTTAGGTGGAATGAGAACAGGTTATGGAATTGCTGGTGAAGATATTATTTCAATACTTCATAAATTAAGACCTCCATTTAACATTACAAACTTATCTTTAGCTGCTTCTATAGAAGCTTTAAAAAATGAAGACTTTGTACAAGAATCAATTGTTAAAAACTTTGTTGAAATGAATAGATATGAAGAGTATGCAAAAACTAAAGGTTTTTCATATATTGACTCATATACAAACTTTATTACTTTAAAGTTTGAAGATATGTATGAATCATCAGAAGTAGCATTAGAGTTATTAAAAAAAGGTGTAATTATAAGAGACTTATCACCATATAAGGTTAATGCGATTAGAATTACTATAGGAACAAATGAACAAAATACAAGAGTATTTAAAGTATTAGATGAAGTTTTGGAAAGATGTAAAAAGAATTAATAAAATTTAATATAAAGGTATCTTATGTCGAAAATTACTAAATATGTTTCAAGAAAAATGGATGAAAATGGAATTATTCATTGGAGTGATGAAGAAAATCAAATTTGGTCTGAATTAATTACTAGACAGTTAGAGTGTATTAAAGGTAAAGCTTGTAATGAGTTTATAGAAGGTTTAGAAAAAATAAACCTTCCAATAGATAGAATTCCACAGCTTAAAGATGTAAGTGCAGTATTATTAGAAACAACAGGTTGGCAATGCGAACCTGTACCTGCATTAATATCTTTTGATAAGTTTTTTGATTTATTAGCAAATAAGAAGTTTCCTGTTGCTACATTTATAAGAAGTAGAGAAGAATTTGATTATTTAACTGAACCAGATATTTTTCATGAAATCTTTGGTCACTGTGGAATGTTAACAAATGCTGCATTTGCTCAGTATACTCAGAAGTTTGGAATTTTAGGATTAAAAGCTTCAAAACAAGATAGAGTATATTTAGCAAGATTATATTGGTTTACAATTGAATTTGGTTTAATGAAAATTAACGATGAATTAAAAATATATGGTGGTGGAATTTTATCAAGTCCTGCAGAAACTCAGTATGTTTTTTCAGATGAACCTACAATATATGATTTAGATGTAGTTAATGTTTTTAGAACACCATATAGAATAGATATTATTCAACCAATTTATCATACAATTAATTCAATTAATGATTTATTTGATATCTCTAATATGGATTTAATGACATTAGTAGAAAAAGCAAAAGAATTAGGTTTACATAAACCTACATATGAATTAAAACAAAAAATAAGTTAAGGAAAAATATGAGTGAATTAATTAAACAAAAGTGTGAAGCCTGCCATGTAGATGCTCCTAAAGTAAGTGATGAAGAATTAGCATCATTAATGTCTATGATTCCTTCTTGGACTCCTATCGTTGTTGATGAGGTAATGCAATTACAAAGAGTATATAAATTCAAGAACTTTAAAAAAGCTTTAGAATTTACAAACAAAGTTGCTGTATTAGCTGAAGAAGAGTTTCATCATCCTGGTATTTTAACAGAATGGGGAAAAGTAACAGTTACGTATTGGACACATGCAATAAAAGGTTTACATAAAAATGATTTTATCTGTGCCGCAAAAACAGAAGAATTATACAAAGACTAAAATTAGACTTATTTTAATAATAAATACAAAATAACAGAAATGACTAAAATAAATACACAAAAAATAACTTGGAGTATTCTTAGATTTTAATATCTAGGAAACTCCGAGCTCTCTCATTTTAAATAATTACAATTAAATATAAGGTAATTAATTGTAATTATTTTATTTAAACATATACTAATATGTAAAACAATATCTCTAAAGATCATTTATATTCTAAGTTATCTAAAAATAACAATTTATTATTCTTTTCTAATTATTTATCTACTATAATTTAAAAAATATAATATATGATTTCAAATTAAAAATAGGTAATTAAATGAGAGAAATAGGTTTGCAAGAGTTCGTTGATGAAATATATGAAGATAGAGAAAATGATACAAAGTATATATTCTTTTTAGGTGCTGGTTGTTCAAAAAGTTCAGGTATCCCTCTTGCTGGTGAATTAGCTGAAAAATGGTATGAGAAACTAAAAAAACAAAAAACAAAACTTAACAACTTTAATAAAGACAATAATATTAAAGATGATGAACCAGATAATTTTCCTAATCTTTATTTTAAAATATTTGAATCTTTATTCCCTACACCTTTATCTCAACAAAAAGAAATTCAAAGAATAACTGAAAATATTACCCCAAGTTCAGGCTATTATACATTAGCTTCATTAATGCAGAAGTCTTGTTTTAATAGTGTTATTACTACTAATTTTGATAATTTAATACAAGATGCACTTATTTATAGTGGAGATAAAAGAGCTTTAGTAATCACACATCAAGATTTAGCAAAATTTATTGAACGAAACAATACACCCCTAATAGTAAAAGTTCATGGCGATTCACATATGGATCCATTTAATAATACTGATAATACAAAGAAAATCCCAGATGAGTTAAATGGCGCAATACAAGGTCTATTTATAAATACCAAATTGGTATTTATTGGTTACAGCGGAAGTGATGAAAGTATCCGAGATTTATTAATTGGAAGTAAAAGAATAGACCACGTGTATTGGTTAAGTTCAAATTTACCAAGTGACAATAAACTTACTGAATGGTGGAAGGATACTAGTTCTAAAACTTTTGTTAAAGAAAGAGATTTTGATATGATTATGGGTCTTATAAAATCAAAATTTGATTTGAAAAAGCCTAATTTTGAGTTAATAGCAACCAAACTTAAAAAATCTTATGAGGAATCAATAAATGAAGAAATTAAGGAAATAATAACAAATAAAGATAAAACAGAAATAGATTATCTAATATTAGGGAATAATTATTTTGGAAAAAATGAATATCAAAAAGCAATAGAGTCATATCAAAAAGCAATAAAAATTAATTCAGAATATTCAAGTGCGTATTATAATCTAGGAATTGTTTATCCAAAGATTAAAGAATATTCAAAATCAATAGAATCATATGAAAAAGCAATTGAACTTAATCTTGAAGACTCAAATGGATATTATAATCTAGGAATTGTTTATACAAAGATTGAACAATATGAAAAAGCAATAGAATCATATACCAAAGCAATAGAATTTAATCCTTCAAATTCAAGTACCTATTTTAATCTTGGAAATTTATATAAAAAAATTGAACAATATGAAAGGGCAATAGAATTATATGAAAAATCAATTGAACTTGATCCTAAAAATTCAAGTGCATATAACAATCTAGGAGTTGTTTTGATAGAAGTTAAAGAATATCAAAAAGCAATTGAGTCTTATCTGAATGCAATAGTAATTAATCCAGAAAAAAGATCTTCTTATATTAACTTATTTGAATTAGAAATAATTCAAAATATTACATTGGATAAAAAATATCATAAAGAATACTTATCATTGATAAGAAACAATAATGAGTCATCAATAATACATGATATGTTAATTATATTAAAGAATCTTATTGATAATAAAAAGTATTCACTAAGAGTATGGGAAGTTAAATATAAAGATGAAAGTTTAGAAGACTGGTGTTTTAATAATTTAGATAATTGGGTTTTACAACAAGAACCTGATATAAAAAAGAAACTTTTAGCTGCAATGAAAGTATTTAAATCTAAATTAGAAAAAACATAGAATATATTCTTACTAATAATATACTTATATTTTTAACTCTTTATAATAGTTATAAACTATAATAAAGAAATATTACATTTATCTCTAAATCTATAACTTCATCAAAGCTTAAGTTTTGATTGAGTATAATCCGTTTACTTTTTTAGAAAACACTACGTTTCTCTAGAATGGTAGTATCGTTTTGATTATACATGTGTATATGTCAAGCCAAACGAGAAGCCTGAACATTGCTTAAATTGTTCAAACCAAGATAGAATAGAGAACATTACATATCATAAACAAAATATTACTGTTAACTATTACTATAATTTTAAAGGGAAAATATGCCTACTATTAATCAATTGATTAGAAAAGAGCGAAAAAGAATAATTAAAAAATCTAAATCGCCAGCTTTAGAAAGTTGTCCACAAAGAAGAGGGGTTTGTACTAGAGTTTATACTACTACACCTAAAAAACCTAACTCGGCTTTAAGAAAAGTTGCAAAAGTTAGATTAACTTCTGGATTTGAAGTTATTTCATATATTGGTGGAGAAGGTCATAACCTTCAAGAGCATTCAATTGTTCTAGTAAGAGGGGGTAGAGTTAAAGATTTACCTGGTGTTAAATATCATGTTGTTCGTGGTGCTTTAGATACTGCCGGTGTTGCAGGAAGAACTGTTGCAAGATCTAAATACGGTACTAAAAAACCGAAAAAAAAGTAGAAGGATTATAAAATGAGAAGAAGAAAAGCTCCAGTTAGAGAAGTAATGGCTGATCCTATCTACAATAGTAAGATGATCACAAAGTTTATTAACACAGTTATGTTAGATGGTAAAAAATCTATCGCTCAAAAAATTATGTATGGTGCAATTGCAAACTTAGATGCTAGAGGTGAAGAAACTGGTATTGAAGTATTTGAAAAAGCAATCGAAAATGTTAAACCACTTTTAGAAGTTAAATCTAGAAGAGTTGGTGGAGCTACATACCAAGTACCTGTTGAAGTTAGACCTGTAAGAAGACAAACTTTAGCTCTTAGATGGTTAGTTGAAGCATCTAGAAAAAGAAATGAAAGAACTATGGTTGATAGACTTGCTAACGAATTATTCGAAGCAGCTAACGACAGAGGGGCATCATTCAAGAAGAAAGAAGATATGCATAGAATGGCAGAAGCTAATAAAGCGTTTGCTCATTACAGATGGTAGGACTTTAAAATGGCAAGAATAACACCACTTAAACAAGTAAGAAATATTGGTATTGCTGCTCATATTGATGCAGGAAAAACTACTACTACTGAAAGAATTTTATTCTATACAGGTGTTGAGCACAAAATCGGTGAAGTTCACGATGGTGCTGCTACAATGGACTGGATGGAACAAGAGCAAGAAAGAGGTATTACAATTACTTCTGCTGCTACTACTTGTCACTGGAAAAACCCAGTTGATGGTTCTGATACTATGATTAATATCATTGATACTCCAGGTCACGTTGACTTCACTATTGAAGTTGAGAGATCTATGAGAGTTCTTGATGGTGCTGTTGCAGTATTTTGTTCAGTTGGTGGGGTTCAACCACAATCTGAAACTGTTTGGAGACAAGCAAATAAATATAGAGTACCTAGAATCATTTTCGTTAACAAAATGGATAGAACTGGTGCAGATTTCTTTAACGTTGAATCACAAGTAGCTGAAAGACTTAAAGCTAATCCTGTGCCTATTCAAATTCCTATTGGAGCTGAAGAAAACTTCGCAGGTGTTATCGATTTAGTTGAAATGAAAGCTATCGTTTGGGATTTAGACGCAGAAATGGGTTCTAACTACCACGTAGAAGAAATTCCAGCTAACTTAGTTGATAAAGCTAACGAATATAGAGAAAAACTAGTAGAATCTGCTGCAGAACAAGATGAAGATTTAGAAATGAAATACCTTGAGGGTGAAGAAATTACTAATGACGAAATCATGGCTGCAATCAAAAAGGGTTGTTTAGCAATGAACATTACTCCAATGATTTGTGGAACTGCTTTTAAAAACAAAGGTGTTCAAACTTTACTTGACGCTGTTTGTAGATACTTACCTTCTCCAGTAGAAGTTGAAGATATCAAAGGTGAAACTCAAGAGGGTGAAGCTGTAATTGTTGAATCAACTGATGAAGGCGAAGTAGCTGCATTAGCATTCAAAATTATGACAGATCCTTTTGTTGGACAATTAACATTTACAAGAATTTATAGAGGAATCTTAAAATCTGGTACTTATGTTCTTAATTCAACTAAAATGAAAAAAGAAAGAATTGGAAGACTTCTTAAGATGCATGCAATCAAAAGAGAAGAAGTTTCTGAATTATATGCTGGTGAAATCGGTGCAGTTGTTGGATTAAAATCTACAATTACTGGTGATACTTTAGCATCTGAAAAAGATCCAGTTATTTTAGAAAGAATGGATTTCCCAGAACCAGTTATTTCTGTAGCAGTTGAGCCAAAAACAAAAGCTGATCAAGAAAAAATGGGTGTTGCATTAGGTAAATTAGCTCAAGAAGATCCTTCTTTTAGAGTTAAAACTGATGAAGAATCTGGTCAAACTATTATTTCAGGAATGGGTGAATTACACTTAGAAATTCTTGTTGATAGAATGAGAAGAGAATTCGCTGTTGAAGCTGAAGTTGGTGCTCCTCAAGTTGCTTATAGAGAAACTATTAAAAACTCTACTAAAGTTGAGTACAAATATGCTAAACAATCTGGTGGTAAAGGTCAATACGGTCACGTATATTTAGAGCTTACTCCATTACCTGCTGATTCTGAAGATAACTATATCTTTAAGAATAATATCAAAGGTGGATCTGTTCCAAAAGAATATATTCCTGCTGTTGATAAAGGTTGTCAAGAAGCTATGCTTGGTGGAATCCTTGCTGGTTACCCAATGGTTAACATTCAAGTTTCATTATATGATGGTTCATTCCATGATGTAGATTCATCTGAAATGGCATTTAAACTTGCTGCTTCTATGGGATTCAAAAAAGGTTGTAGAAGCGATGCTGCTGCTCCTGTTATTCTTGAACCTATGATGAGAGTAGAAATTGAAACTCCTGAAGATTACATGGGTGACGTTATTGGAGATTGTAACAAAAGAAGAGGTCAGATTCAATCTATGGACGATAGAGCTGGTATCAAATTAGTTGTTGCAATGGTTCCTTTAGCTGAAATGTTTGGATACTCTACTGACTTAAGATCTATGTCTCAAGGTAGAGCAACTTACTCTATGGTTTTTGATAACTATGCAGAAGTTCCAAGAAATGTTTCTGAAGAAATCATTAAAAAGAGAAATGGTTAGTCACTAAATAAGAAGTGATTTTTCACTTCTTTTGTGATTAATGATCTTAAAATATCTTTTCTTTTTTGAAAAGACTTTTTATCATTACACTTTTAAAAGCCTCCAAGTAATTGGGGGCTTTTTTTTTACTTGCTCTGTAATATAAAGCTCATAAATAAATCCTATCTAAAATATAAAAATACATTAATCATAAAAATATTTCAATTAGTAAGATTTTATAAATATAAATAATTAATTAGCTATAATCTTATTATGAAAATAATAAATAATAATCATAAACTATGTCAAATTAAAAAAGTTGGTATTATCTTAAAACCAAATTGTCCAGAAATTAAAACAGAATATGAAATTATAAAACAGCACTTTCTTAATGCTAAAATTGATGTTATTTTAGAAGAAAACTCTGCAAAAATGATTTCTTGTATTGAATATTTATCTTTCTCAAGATTATGTAAAGAGTGTGATTTTTTAGTATCTCTTGGTGGAGATGGAACATTAATCTCAGTTGCAAGAAGATCAGTTAAATATGATATTGCAGTTTTAGGTATTAATTTAGGAACTTTAGGTTTTTTAACAGATATTTCATTTAGAAATGTTAAAAATTTTATTAACTCTTTGCAAAAGGATGTTTATAAAATTGATAAAAGAATGATGATAGAAGCTTCTTCGAACCTAAATACTTTTTTTGCATTTAATGATATTGTAATCTCAAAAAAATCAATTTCTTCAATGATTAGAATTAAAGCTATGATTGATGGAAAACCTTTTAACTCTTATTATGGTGATGGTGTAATAATTTCAACTCCAACAGGATCTAGTGCTTATAACTTATCTGCTGGTGGTCCTTTAGTTCATCCTATGACTGAAGCATTTATTTTAACTCCTATTGCTCCTCACTCACTTACTCAAAGACCTTTAGTATTACCTGCTAGTTTTGAGATTGAATTTACTATTATTGATTCATTTGGAGCTGTCGTAATTGTAGATGGTCAAGAAATTTATCAAATTGAACAAAATGAAACTATTAAAATTAAAATGTCTGACAAAAAAGCTAAACTAATTCATAGAGAAGATAGAAATTATTTTGAAGTATTAAGTGAAAAATTACAATGGGGAAACTAAATGATTAAAAGATTTTATTTAGAAAACTATTTATCTTTTAAAGAAGTAGATATTGAGTTTAAAAAAGGTTTAGTTGTATTTACAGGTCCATCTGGTTCTGGAAAATCTATTTTAATGGATGCTTTATTAGCTTTATTTGGAATAAAAGATGCAAAAGCTGCTGTTAGTGAAGTATTACTTGAAGATACTAAGATAGAGAATGAAATTTATGACTTAGGTAAAGATGATGATATTTGTATTAAAGAAATTAAAAAAGATAAAACAAGATATTTTTTTAATAATCAAAGTTTATCAAAAAAGAATTTAAAAGATTTTTCTTCTTCTTTAGTTAAATATATTCATGTAAAAGATAATTCAGATTTTCATAGTGAAAAACTAATTACTTTTTTAGATCTTTTAGCTAAAAAAGAAGATAAAAAGTTTTCAATTTTAAAATCTGCATATGAATCAAAATATCATGAGTTTAATACTTGCCAAAAAGAATTAAATAAAATTTTAGCAGATGAACTTAAACTTGAAGAGTTAAAAGAGTTTGCAATTTATGAGATTAATAAAATAAAAGAAATTAATCCTCAAATTAATGAATATGAAGAGTTGAAAATAATTAAAAAAACTCTAAGTAAAAAAGATAAAATAGAAGAATCAATAAAACAGTCAGAAGAAATATTTAAATTTTCATCAAAAGTCTCAAAAACTTTGGATTTAATGGATAAAAATACATCATTTTTTGATGAAGCTATAAATGAACTTACTAGTATTTATGAAAGTTTTGCGGATTCATTATATGAATTAGAAGACTTAGATATTGAAGAAGTATTAAATAGAATTGAGCTACTTTCAGGGCTTGAAAAAAGATTTGGATCAATTCATGAAGCTTTAGAATATAAAAAGAAAAAAGAAGAAGAATTAGAATCTTATGAAAATATTTCTTTCTCAAAACATATTTTAGAAAAAAAAGTAAAACGATATAAAATAGAAGTAAAAGAATTAGCAGATGATTTAAGTGTATTTAGAGTAAAAGCTGCAAAACTTTTAGAAGAGAAAATGAATTATTATTTAAAATATTTATATTTATCTAATGCAAAAGTTATTATAGAAGAAAAAAATCTTGATGAATCAGGGCAAGATAAGGTAGTATTCATACTTAATGGTGTAAATCTTGATACTATCTCTTCTGGTGAGTTTAATAGGCTTAGACTAGCTCTTCTTACTTCTATGAGTGATTATGAAATTAATTCTAACGGTATTTTATTTTTAGATGAAATTGATGCTAACTTATCTGGAAAAGAGAGTGCTGCTATTGCTACTGTATTAAAAAAACTAACTTCTAAGTATCAAATATTTGCAATTTCACATCAGCCTCAATTAACAGCTTGTGCAAATCAGCATTTTTTAGTTGATAAAAATAATAATGTATCTTGTGTTAAAGAATTAAAAGAAAAAGAAAAAGAAAAAGAAATTGCCAGAATGATATCTGGTGAAAAAATTACAAAAGAAGCTTTAGTATTTGCTAGAGATTTATTATCTTAAATATTTAAATCTGAAAACTTTATTTTTCAGATTTAAACTTATAAATAAATGTATTTAAAGATAAAACAATTAATTGTTTTATCTAACTTCTACATTAAATTCTTTTCTCATATTTTCAGTTAAAGATTTAACTTTTGCTCTATCTGTTGGATTAGAAGTATTATCTTCTAATGGTGTTAAATTTTTATGAAACTTTTTTAAAAAGTTATGAATATATTGAGTCTTATTGAATGGATTATTTATAAATGCACCAATATCAATAAGTTCAACCACTAATTCTGTATATCCTAAAAAAGCTGCATAATTTATTGGTAAAACTCCAAATTTATCTGGTTGATTAATTAATTTTTTATTGAACGAAAATATTAATCTAAATACTTTTACTTTATTTTGCCACATAGCATTATGAACCATGTTTCTACCTCTACCATCTACTGCATTAATATCTGCCCCAGAGTTTATAAGTATTTTAACTGTTTGTATATCATTATCTAGAATAGCTTTATGAAGAGTAATTCCTCCAAATGAATCTCTTGAATTAACATCAGCACCTAAAGTAATAATTTGTCTTAACATAACATAATATGCTCTTTGTTCTGATACTTTTTTAAATGAAGTATTTCTTGCCATATATTGATAAACAATATTATAGTTTTCGTGATCTCTTTGATTAATATCTGCACCATATTTAACTAATGATTTAACTAAATCAATATTATTATGGAAAACTGGATCAAAAAAGTATGGTTCATTATTTGAATTTAACATAGTTAAATTTACTTCACCATTTAAAAGAATTTCATTTAGAACTTGTCTATAGTTTTGATTTTCATCAATATTTCTTTTAAGTTTAAGTTTTATTTTTTTGTCATTTCGTAATACTAATTCTGTTTCTACTAGTTTTTCAATAATAGTTTGATTATTATCATCTGTAATATTAGGACGTGCACCATAATTTAGTAAAAGTGAAACAATTTCTAAATTTGAGCTACCTTTCATTGCAGCATTTGCTAAAGCAGAATTATTAGAAGTATCAATAAAGTTAGGATCCACACCATATTCAAGTAGAATTTTTAAAATATCCATATCATTAACGCTTGTTACATAAGTTAAAGCATTAAATCCTTCTTTATTATATAAATTATAGTTAATTTCTTCTTCTATTAACCAAGGTATCATATCAATTAGATTTAATAATGGAACTTTTTCATCAGCTGTAAGATCTTTAAGTCTTGCGTAATCATTTTCAATATGAAGTATTAATTCCATTAAAATAGTATTACCTTTATGATCTACATGATTAATATCTAAACCTAAACTCATTGCATACATAAAAGTATCAATACTTTTTGCACCATTTCTTACAATATAAAATAATGGAGATTTACCTTCTTTATCTTCTATATTTAAATCAGAATTAGATTCCTTTAGAATAAGTTTTAAAATCTCTGAATTTGAATAAGTATTGCCATAAAAAAGTACTTCTTTATCTACTGTAACCTTTTTATTTTCAATAATATCGCCTACTAATTCTAAATTATTTGAATCTATTGCATCATATAAAAGGTTATTTTTATCTAAATCTATATTATTTATTTTTTTTGTTTTACTTATTAACAATGTATAAATATCTCTTTTTGAGAATTTAACTGCATCTTGAATTGCTATTCTTCCTTTGTTATTTCTAATATCACAGTTTGCACCTGCTTCAATTAAAAGTTTAGAAGCTTGAGTCGATCCAGATCTAGCTGCACAAATTAATGCAGTATCTCCTTTTTTATCACAAAGGTTTAAATCTAAACCTTTTTTTATTAACCATTTTACTGCTTCTAATGAATTTGTTTCAGCACTTAAATGCAAAAAACTTTTCATTTCATCATTAACATGATTTAATTGTACATTTTTTAATATTGAGTCAGCTTTTGATTCTGAAAAAGTAGCTTGTTTTAATGCTGCTAATAAATCATCTGCTGTATAACTTTTAAAAAATTTAGAAAACATAATTATCCTTTAATAATTTATTTTATCTAAAAAAAATTAGTAAAGGATTAAATAAATGGAATTTAAATATATTAATTTAATATATAATTA
>JABSON010000290.1 GCA_013215915.1 Campylobacteraceae bacterium
CTGATGTTTGAATAAACTGATCTTGTATGGTTGTTATTATCTGCGTTGTTAATCTTGATAACAAGGGTAGATTGGTCACACCTAAGGAATATTGTGCCTCCCATAAAAAGGGTTGACCCGATGAATTTAACATATTTTTAATAGAATCGATCCAGTTGTCTTTTAAGCTAGGTATATTTAACAACGACCAATAGCAGTGCGAAACTAATCTATCAGCTGGTAGAGTTATGAGTCTAATCCAGAATTTTAAGATCGATTTAGAAATATTTGTATTAATAGGGAATCTACCTAGTTCGACATGGGTCCCCATTGTGCTACAAGAGTTGGGCACAGCTAACAATGTCCTGTAAAATTTATTTACGAATTTTACTATTGGACTATTAGTAGTAAGTTGATATGATCCCCACACTTCACTTCCATAGAGAAGAATGGGTTTAATTAAACTGTCAAATAATTTTAAAAATAATTTTACACTAGTTTCATTGGAATATACATTCAATGAGCTATAAATACTGTAGAGAGCTCTAAGAGCTTTCTTATATAATAATTCACTGGCTTTGTGGAACGAGCCAGTGTTTGACATTTCAACACCTAAATAGCAATATGAATTTGTTACACTGATATTTTCACCATCAATGGAAAACTTAAGGTTTTTAAATTTTTTGTTAAATGGTCTGTTAAAAGTTATTACTTTAGTTTTACTAACATTTACAGAGAGACCCCAATCTAAACAATATGTATTTAGTTTGTTTATTGATTCAGTCAACCCTGTATACGTTTCTGACATTAGAATTAGGTCGTCTGCAAATGACATGGAACTAATATTCCAGTTGTTAATGTTAAGAGGTTTGCATGATGGATCGAATATATCGTGAATGTCATTGATAAAAATGTTAAATAAGAGAGGACTTAAGTTACAGCCTTGTTTAACACCAAGTTTAGTTTCGAATGGAACAGAATATTCCCCATTAGATTTAATTATATGGGTTGATTTGGTGTACATGCTCTCCATAAGTTTAAGAAGATTCCCCGTTATGCCAATTTTACCTAGTTTGTACATCATGGCTGTTCTAACGACTGAATCAAACGCTTTATTAAAATCTACAAAACACGCATATACAGGTTTATTTCCACAATTTTTGTAGTAGCTAATAATTGATCGAAGGACAAATATGGCATCAGTTGTACGAAAGTCATCTCTAAATCCAAACTGATGCGGAGACAAGATGTTCTTTACGTTACAAAAGTTTTTTAGTTTCTCATTTAGACATTTTGTGTAAAATTTAGATATATTGTTTCCTACCGCTAGTCCTCTGTAGTTGTTTGTGTCCCCGCTGGATCCCTTTTTATGTAGGGGTACTAGAAAACTACTTTTCCATTGATGGGGAAATTCAGCTGACACTTCTATATGATTAAATAACTTACAATAAATCATACACATATCATTTATAGCATACTTAATAACTTCATTTATAGAACCGTCCAGAAAGGATGATTTGCCATTTCTAAGAGACTTTGCCATCTTTATTATAAAATCACATTTATATTTCCCAGGACTTAACATGGTATTTTCACTATTTGTGTCATTTAAAAATTCTTCTAATTTATTTTTGATAGAGTTTAACTTGGTTTCATTTATGGTTTTTTGGGTGTGATTTAATAACTTTTCAAAGTGTGAATAGAATTTAGTAATTTCTATGGGACTGCTAGGTTTTTTCACTCTTAGTTTTGAAAGTAAGGACCACATTTCCTGTTTGTCAACAGATTTAATTAAATTGAGAAGCCCCATATCTCGAGAGTTTTTTCTAGTTTTTTTGACAAGTTTAATATATTGCCGTTTGGCTGCGTAATATTCGTCTCTGGCTTGTTGGTTGTTAGGATTCCTTCCAAGATAATTACCAGCTCGTCGGACACGATTCCTCAAAGTTCTACAATCAAGATTAAACCAAGGTTGTTTTTTTGTTTGGCACTTTGACTTTTTACCAACCCTGACTTTATCACAACATTTATCTTGAAGTAGTTTAGTTAGTTTCTCTACATCAATAGCTAGCTGGGAAGATCCTTCATTGCTATCATATTTTTTGTTTAGAATTTTTTCTTTGTGTATTATAAAGTCACGTGACTTTAAGGCAGTTACTAGTTTTTCTGGAGATGTGACGGGGTTCCATTTATATTTGTTAAAATTTAGTTTAGAAATGCGTGATTCAGTTGGATTAATTTTGAAAGGACGGCAAGAAATTACCGTTGAAATTTTACAATGACTAGTGAACTCAGTTAGATCGTGAACTTCAAAAGTAAGAACACTAGAGAGCAAATCTTTATCAACTAGAGTTACATCAATTGTTGAGTTTCCAAAAGGGTTATAATATGTGTAACGACCTTCCAGATCTCCGAGAGTTCTTCCATTTAACATACACAGATTGTGTGCAAAACACAGATCTAGAAGATTTTTACCCCATACATTACATATATGGTCCATTGAGGACCTGCGTGGAACATCTATTACATGCTGGCTATTTATACTATCCATAAGTCCATTTGAACTATCGTCTTCCAGTGTGTCTGCTCTAAGTCCGATGCGAGCATTTAGGTCACCAGTTATCATAATAGACCCTAATTTAGTATATTTCATGACGTCTTTTTGCAGTAACTCAAATAGGTTTAAATCAGGGTGGGTGGTAAAGTAAGGTGATTTTATGGGGGGTATGTAGGCACAGCAACAATACGTATCCGTGGAATATCCTGTCAGCCGTTTATCAATTTTTATCCATACTAAATGTTCAGCAGTTACACTGACTGTTTGAACAAACTCACTTATATCATTTTTTATTAAAATGGATACGCCTCCAGAGGATCTTTTGGCTTTTTTGTGACGATTATTCCTAATTACATTTGTTGATTTAAAACCTTTTACTTTAATGGTATCATTTTGGGCAAAAGTTTCCGACAATACAACAATATCATGCAACTGGAGGTGTTGCACAAAATCTGGATCGTTAATTTTATTGTTTGCCCCACAGATGTTCCACGCAGAAATACTGATTTTATTTCTACATGACATATTATAATAGATACAACGAAATGCCAAACA
>JABSON010000291.1 GCA_013215915.1 Campylobacteraceae bacterium
AATCGACTTTGGGTAACGAATTATTGCCATTTTAAAGGCCTAGTTAATTTTGTAGTGTTCTTTATTTAGGTAAGCTATAAGCTTCCTCTAAATCCAAGAATCGTTTATTAACATCTCTGGGGAATATTATGAATAGAAAAATCCAGTGATACTATATTTTTTATAGAATTGCTGTACTTACAGCTGAATTATAGGGGCTGCAATGGCCTTTTCTGCGAAAAAATAGCCAATTTTTGGTTTAGAAATGCATCCTTTTTTGTTACAAAGAACCTACAGATCACAAAATCTGACGGAATATCACAAAAACTTGGGACATACAACTTGAAATGAGTATCCTGAAATATTTTTATTTTATTTTTTGAAATTGTGATTTTAAGCGCGTTTTTGTGCGATATAATTGGAGTTGTTGGCTTATGAAGGCGTTCTTTTTTGTTATCCACGAAATCTACATCAGAATATCAATATATCGAAATTTATAATATATCAGAAGAAAGCTAATTTCTTCCTTTTTAAAATGCGCACATTACCATATAAATATGTTAACGGAGTCGAAAGTTATGAACATTTCTTTGAACGGAGTACGCTAAAAATAAAACAAAACACTACAAATCTCATAAACCATATTTAAAAGTCTCTAATCTAAGAAGCTGCTGCAAGGGCCTCAATAGCGCTATTAACAATCGGACAGCCGCATTCAAACACATATTGTCTCTAGTTTTGACAACCAAAAGGAAAGTTGGAACAATTAAAAAGTGTGGATGTAAGAAAAAAAAATCTTATTTTTTTGACTGATCTAATATTTTGATAATGAATTATGCCAGCTGTGCTCAACTCTGAGGTGTGACACGCAAATATTTTTTACTTTTTTTTACCTTCGTTCAGTCGGGCAGCAATATCTTTTAGAATAATTTTTAAACCCCAATAACTGTAGACATTTCTGAAAACTACATAAAATTGCGCTTCTATTGATATATAAATGATTACCGGCAATAAAACCAGTTTGTTACGAATGTATCACGAAAAAACGCAATAACCGGCTAATGTTTGTGATTTTTTAGGGCAGACCGCAAACAAGGTGCCGCATGAAAATCTAATGATAACCACAAGCCCCCCTCACACTTGTCTGAATTCTCCTCACCATTGAATGTAACCCTGCCACTCGAACTTTTTTTTGACAAAAGGAAATTAAAATTCCCTTTCTCAAAGTAAAGTTTTTATTAAAGATGTTTTTGGAACCCCGTGGGCATATGTGGCTTTCCTCAACTTTTCATCCCCCAGAAATGTCATCCCGCTTTTATTGCTTAATATGCGTGTAACTGTTTTATTTATAAAATTAATAATGTCAAATTTCAAATCCTTATAGCTACGTCCTCCGTATGTCACTCATAACAATGCCACACCTCAATGTTACGTATTTTTTTCTATATTAAGTAAAATGTTCAGTGTTAAATAAAACTTTTTTATGCCACCACGTTTTATTTAATATCTACGAAACTATTTAACATTGAGGTCTGTAGTTTGTACAAGTTACCGACAGAGGACATAACGATACGGATTTCGAATTTGACATTATTATTTTTATAAATAAACAAGTTACACACATTTTACAGGGTTTATTTACTGAGATAGTAAAGAAATATTTTATTGGTCAAGTGACCGTTAGGGAGCGAGACCAATAATATGGTAAGGCATTATTGAGGTAAATCAAGCCCTTTATTTACCAGATGTGTAGTTTTACGTTTTTATTTATTATCTTGAATTTATTGGAGGAATAATTTATTTCTTGATATTTTCTCATTACGCTCCACATGTCATGGAATAATTATAACTATAAATATTTTAGTATCCAACATTTTAAATATTATACGGTTATAGATTATGTAAGATACACTTTTGGAGTTCCAACTGTTTCTCTCTTTCGTGATTTCTGCTTTCAACTGTGTGTTGTATAACATACTCCAATATAAATGCGAGTTACTTTATTGATTTCCTCTCAATGGTGGGGAAAACAATAAAGTTCTAATTTATTGATTTCCACACCATTGTCAGGAAATCAAAGGTAGTTGTTTGGTTTTGTTAGTTAATTGGGTTTTAAGTCTCAGTATTGCTCACATGTGTGGCTATTGCGACACTTTACCTAAAGAAACAAACATATTATTTAACACTGGCCTGCCTCCAGTACACTTTCCTACACTGAGAAAAAACATTCACACAGGAAAACACCACCCATCATCAAAAGAAATAGAGATATAAGAGAACATAGAAAAAGGCACGGTGGATTTATTGACTGTAAAAAAATAATAAAAGGCAAATATAATTAGTATGAACAACAAAATAACAACTATTTAATAACCTGGAAAAAAGTATAAACACTCGAGATTATTTATTTCTCAACTGGCTGTGAGAGAAAAAAGTTCGAATGTTTTTAGCTGAGAGGAAAAATGCTATTTTTTCTCAAGATTAATGCTAATTTTTTTTATTGCATTTTGGAGAAAATTTCGTAGCAAAATATATGATTTTATAAGGAAGAGAGGTAAGTAGTAAATAAAATATACTGTAATATGTGACTATATATATGTAATATATTGACTATATAAATGTAATATATTTTTATTATTTTCTTGCAAGTTTATTCCACTATTGTACATGGTGAGGCGTGCAATATTGGGTATAGTTAACAATTAGAGCATCGACTTATAGTTTTTTCTTCTTTTTTTTCGTCTCACGGCCACAAAAATCATCCGAATTTCCTGAAAATTGATATGAACCTAACCTAACCTAACCTAACCTAACCTAATCTAACCTAACCTAATCTGACTTTAGTGCGGAATCTTGTGTTTGACACTTCATAACTCAGCCGATTCGGGTCCGATTTAAAATTATAAACTAATTTTGGAAACCCCATTCTATGTGCTTTCTAACGCTGGTTTCAGGTTTATAATATGTTGTTTGGTTTGCGAGTACTGGCGGAACAAAAAAGAAAAAACTATAAGTCGATGCTCTAATTGTTAACTATACCCACATATCTATATATAATTAAAAGTTTTATGTTAATTAATATTTTCTTTATTTAAATAAATTAAACATGT
>JABSON010000292.1 GCA_013215915.1 Campylobacteraceae bacterium
GAAGGTTCTATATTCATTTGTTCATTATCAAAAAATTCAATTACACCAACTTCTTTAGAGTTTGTACCATTAAAGTCATCATTATTTATAGTTTTTTCTAATTTTTCAATATCTGTCGCTTTTTCAGTATTTTCTTCAGATAATTTATCAATTTTTATTTGAATAGTTTTAGATATAGAAGTTAATCTTGTAGCAATATCTACAATATTAACTACATCAAATTTTATCTTTAAATCCTCATGCTTTATTTTTTCTAACAGATTGTCTTTTTCTAAGGAAAATTGATTATTTATGTCAATGATTATCTCATGTAAATCTTTACTTTTCCTATCATGTATGTTTTCTTTTAAAATAACTTGAATATTCTCTTTAATTTTTAACTCAACAGATACTTTTTCAATTTTCTTTTTTAAATTTTCTATTTGTTCTATTGAATTATTTAATTTTTTCTCTGATTCATCTTTTAAAAACTTTCCATATGCTCCTATCAATTTATTTGCATTTTCATCTACTAATTCTTGACGGCAATAGATACAAATTTTATCACTGTTTTCTACTTTTAATTTATATTTTTCGCCTGATTTAATAAATTCTTTCCACTCCAAATTATCACTACTAGGGATAGAGGATAAAATCTCAAATTGTTTTTTTGCTAATTCATTTGCTTCCTGATTGATAATAAGTAATTCCAGTTCCTTTTGTATATCTGCAAAAAAAGTAAAAATATTTTTATGAGTATTTTCTAAATAAGTTTTAATATTATCTATATCAATTTTATCATTAGTTTTTAGCTTGATTTTATCGTGAATATTTATCTGCTTTAAATCTTCTAATTCTTTTTTAGTATTTACAAGTTTTTTAGACTGATCTTCTGTAAAAATAAATAAATTCTCGATTTTTATTTTTATACTTTCTGAAACTTGATGATCACTAAAAGACATTTTTATTTCATCTCTAAAATCCTTGAGTTCTAATTTTGTTTTTTCTAATCTTTTTTTATCAGATTCACTATTAAGTTTTTGTTTAAATTCATCAATCAGAACAACTAAATATGCAAATAAATTTAATCCTAACGGTTGTATCAAAGTACTGTCTGCTTTTCTTGTTGTTAATAATCCATTTAGATATGAGGAATCAAATACTTTACATTTATTAAGAAACTCAAGAGAACGACTGCTTCCATTCCAATTTACACTTTGAATTTGCCCTGTTTTCTCTCGAAATAAAATTTTCACATCTATTGATTGTGGTGTAGATAAATAGATATTTGAAAATACTTCTTTCTTTTGATTTCCACCTACAATTTCATTTAAAATTTTAAAATAACTACTCTTTCCTGCACCATTTAATCCATATAAAATTGTAACATTATTATGAAATTTAATTGTTTGGTTCTGTGCTAAAGCATTTACCCCTTTGATATGTTCCAATGATGTTAAATAGATTTCTTTATCTGAATTATCATCATTAATGGTTGGCTCATTTATCGTTAATGAAGTATCATTTTTTAAACTATTAAAAATCTCATTTTTTATATCGTGAGAAATATCAGCATTGGTTTCAATCACTTCATAAATCAAAGCTTTTAACCAATTAGGCTGAGAACTAGCAAATTCTTTTAAATATTCTTTTGCGTTTTCTTTCATAGTTGTAGATCCTTACTTTTTTTGGGTATAACGTTTGACTTGATGAACAAGGTAATTTAACGGTTGCATCTTTAAATTTGTCTAAATTTTAATGCGACATATTAAAACTTAAAAAGATATATACTATTACCTTATTTCTTCCAAGTGTTTGTTAGGATATTTATTTAGAGTTGTGTATTTCTTAAATATAAATCTTTTAAACTTCAAATTTAGACCATTCAATGTAGATTATATTTGGATTGATTATAGTCCAATTATTAGGAGAAAATAAAATAAATATTAATACTTCTAGTTTCTAATATTTACACCTCTTTATTACTTCTGTCTAAGTAATTATTTTGAAAGGGATTTTAAGATCTCGTAAAGTTTAAGGCATACCTATAAATCTAATTACAATATAGCAAGTCTTCTTATTTTGTCACTTCCTCTAAATATACTTCTATATAATTATTATTTCGTTTTATTTTATTTAATATTTTAAAAGTTTTTATACCTAAAGTTAACACTTCTTCTTCATTTTTCACAGCTTTAGCTGCATGTGGTGCTATATAAAGATATTTAGATACTCTTTTTTTCAAGATATACATTACTATAGGTGTTGTTTTTGTCTCTTGATTATACTTATCATTATATTGTGCAATTCTTAATGATATTTCTTTATAAATACTAAATGAACAAAGGATATCCTCCATTTTAAAGATTTCTCCTACTTTAATATCATTTGAAAATTTATTAAATAGTTGATCCTCTGTTAGTAGTTTTGTAGTATTATTCTCAATAATATCTGCTCTATAAATAGTATCAAATCTCAAGGTATTATCTTCTTTATGTATAAATAAATTTTCTATGCTCTTGAACCATCTTACACCATCATCATTTGTAACATGTGAACTATTAATATATTTATTCTGAGCCACTTTTTTAATATCTCTATAGAATTTGTCCTTTGATGGTGATGTCCATTGTAAAATAGCTATTTTTTCATCTACTGATAACTGTAACATGAGTGATTTCCTTTAAATCTTGAATAAATTTAGTATATGAATTTTCAATATTACTTAACGTAGTATCTTTATTATATCTATTATCAAAAACCCATTTTTTAAGTTTATCATTAATAAGTAATACTAACTTATCATCTTCTTTTATATATGGAGATAGCATTTTTGGAATAGATCCATAATTAGATAATCCTTTAGATCTCACCCATGGAATAGATGATTTGTTTTTTATTCTTAAATGTTCATATTCTTCAATCATACAAGGTAAAAAAACTCTACTATTGCTATATTTATCATTTAAAGATTTTATAATATCATCAAAGTCTTTTTTTGAGTAAGGATTTTTTTGAATATTATTGCTTAATTCAATTATATTTGAATCATCTTTTTTTGAAACTTTTATTGACTTGAAATATTTTTTAGCTTT
>JABSON010000293.1 GCA_013215915.1 Campylobacteraceae bacterium
AATTCGGGTCCGATTTAAAATTATAAACTAATTCTTGAAACCCCATTTTATCTGATTTCTAACGATGGTTTTAGTTTCATAATATGTTGTTTGGCTTGCGAGTACTTGCGGAAATGCTGAGACCCTCTTATACCTCGATAGCATGAATTGTGATTATACGGATAATGCGGTGTTATTTCCACCTTAATATGATTTATCTCTTTAAAAATAAATATAAAAGAAGGTGATTATAAAAAAGAGTTTATTAAAGTATCAAAGAAAAAAGTTACATTAAATAAAAAAAGTAATAAAAGAGCATCTAGAGAATACAAAGAAGCTTATAAAATTTATAATACAAAAACAAAAGATTTATTATGGACAAAAGATTTTATAAAACCTCTTAATTCTAAAATAACTAGTAATTTTGGAACAAAAAGGCTTTATAATAATGTTTTAAAGTCTTATCATTCAGGTGTAGATTTAAAAGCTAAAATAAATACAAAAATTCTTGCATCGAATGCCGGTATTATTGTAATTTCAAAAAATAGATTTTATGCTGGTAATTCTATTGTAATAAATCATGGACATGGAGTTTATACAGGATATTATCACTTAAATAAATTGTTAAAAAAAGTTGGTGATAAAGTTACAAGAGGTGAAGTTGTTGGATTATCAGGAAGTACAGGAAGAGTGACAGGTCCACACTTACATTTTTCTGCTAAAGTAAATGGTATAACTGTTAATGGATTTCAATTAATATCTATATTAAATGAACTAAATGATTAAAGGGAAAAAGAAGTGAAGAAATTTATTTTATTTGATAATGACGGAGTTTTAGTAGAAACAGAAGTTTGGTACTATGAAGCAAATAAAATTATATTAAAAACTTTAGGTTTAGATTTAGAATTACCTTATTATTTAAAAATAATGGCAGATGGTGGGAATGCTTGGCAATTAGCTTATGAAAATGGAATTAGTAAAGAAACAATAATTCCATATAGACATAAAAGAGATATTATTTATCAAGACTTTATTCGTAATAAAAATATAGAAATTCCAAAAGTAAAAGAAATATTAACTAATTTACAAAAAAAATACAAAATGGCAATAATTACAACATCAAGAAGATCAGATTTTGATTTAATTCACAAAAAAAGAGGTATTGTCGACTTTATGGAATTTTCTTTATGTGTCGAAGAATATAAGAGAGCTAAACCCTACCCTGATCCTTATTTAGCTGGTATAAAAAAACTAAATGCGAGAAAAGATGAAACAATAATTATTGAAGATTCACAAAGAGGACTTACTTCTGCTTATAATGCAGAAATTGAATGTGTAATTGTAAAAAATGAATTTACAAAAACACATGACTTTTCTAATGCAAGTTATTTTATAGATCAACTTGAAGACTTAGAATCTTTATTAGAAGATATTTAAAGTTTTTTATCTTTTGAATATTCTTTTAAAGGTGAAGAAATTTGAAAAGGATTAATATCTTTATTTTTTAAATGTTCTTTTGATAATTTGAACTTTTATCTATCTCCTTAAATATAGCGTTAAAATCAAGTATATGAGCAAAGTCTTAATAATAAGGGCAAGAAGGATCATTTAATCCGAAATTATGTTTATACCTTAAACATAGAGCATATGCTATTAAAAGAACTCCTGAGGGTCAAAGTGTTAAAAAGATTTGCTTTTCATCTATAACTACATCGTAGGACTTTTTATAATGTTTTTAAATTTTTATTCTTAGTTCACAGAAACATAAAGACTCTGTATAGGAAAAATTATTATCATCAAATATTTGATACATAGCTTATATAATTTTAGAACTTGGATTTAAATCTGTATAGTATTTGAATAGTACTGTTCTTATTTAACTATATTCATAACTATAAATGATGTCATTTTTTTATATCTCATATTTACTATCCCAAGATAAAATGTATACTTTTTTAATTAAAACAATTAATAGTTAAATTTTATCTTCTAGATTTAATATTTAAGTTTTACTTATAATTATCAAAAAATAAACAAAATAATCTAGATTTATTAGCTATAAAAATAAAACATAAGCTATTTTATTAAAATATTTAGCTAAAATGCAAAAATATAATGAATAAAAAAGGCAAATAATGCAATATTTTGGTGAATTACAAACTAAATACGAAGAAGTTTTTGTTACATCTTCTTATATGTATTTTAATCGTGAAGATGAAGATGATTTAAGTATAAAAGATTTTAAACAAAAAATAAAAACTGCAAAAGATAGAAAAAAGAACATTATTGGAACAGTGTATATGTACAATCCAATAGTAACTCCAATGGGATTTGATTCAACTAAATTTTTACTTGATCAAGAATTTGAGGACTATGATAAAATGATTGAGTTAAAATCTGAAAATCATATTACTGTATATAAACAAGCTATGCAAAAATCTTGTGCTGGTAAAATAGTAGAAATCAAGAATTTATTCAACTTAAATGAAAAATTTATTGACTGTGCAACTTTATTAGATAAATTTAATTCTGATATTGAAAAATATAATTCTAATCAAAACACTGAGTTTGATAGAGAATTAATGTATTTTGATCCAGTTAACTTTATTCCTAGTGGAAAATTTGTATTATTTTCATGGGGTGAAAAATTAAATAAAAAAGAATTTCCATATATTTATGAATATGCTAATACAATTTATAATACAACAGTAAGATTAGGTAAGAAAATAATCTTTGTTTACAAAAAAGAAAAAACTCATGATGGTGCAATTAACTTACTTCAGTTCCCAACACCTATGCATAATGTAAAATATAAAGCTTCAATTGCTAGTGCTTTAAAAGATGCATTTAGAGAATTTCCACCTAAATGTTCTTCATATATGTAAAAAATCAAAATAAAATAATCAAATTTCACTAAATTTTGATTATTTTTCCATATTTCCTTAGAATATAATATTATTTTAAGGATATAAGGTTATTATTTCACCCAAGTTATTTAAGACATCAGTTTTACTTAATGGGGTATCGCCAAGTGGTAAGGCATCAGCTTTTGGTGCTGACATTCTCAGGTTCGAATCCTGATACCCCATCCATT
>JABSON010000294.1 GCA_013215915.1 Campylobacteraceae bacterium
TAATATCTGATTCGTCTTATCCATTACGCAAGATACGCAGCTGCATAAGGGCCCCACATATTTAACTCCAAATGGGAGTCCCACATAAAATGCTGATGACTATAAGGTTTCAACTTCGAAGTGAGAATAGTCAAAAATCTGTTTTTCGTGATCTCAGCAGGTCTTCCTCGATTAATTATGGTGTTAAATGCCAACACAAAAAATCCATAATTCTAGTAGCAGTTTGTTTGCAGGACTATTATCACCTGTTTGTGTGCCAGATTAGCATCGATAACTAGTTTTCCCAATGGTATGTGATGCGAAAATATATTTAATTAATTATAGCGATTGTAAACCTACCATTTTATCTTTAATTGTTTCTAAGTATGGATATATTTACAGAAAAATGGACGGAACAGAAAGTATTCTTTTATAGCAAAGATTTATAAAAATTGAACTTTGGAGTTCACGAAAATATAGAACATTTAATTAACTATTGACCGATTCAATTCGAAAATCTAAGCAAATAATAATTCGATAGCTACAGTATGTCTACTTACATGAATAAATATTTAAATGTTAACTGACTAGTCGAGCAATTTGTAGGCCACATGCCTTTATTAAGAAAATAATGTGTTTGGTATGGTCAGATTAATTACTAAAAACAACAGGACTTATTGTAAAAGTAACTAACAATACCATCTCAACATTACTGTTCTCTGAACAATGCTCAATAATTGATGCCCCTATCCCCACTATAACTGTAACTAAAACGTAACTTTAAATATTTTTAATTTTGGAAAAACTGGTTTGTACAATATCTTTCTGGATTGGTACGTATATATGCACAACGTTTCTCAGATTTGTCTACCGTAAATCCCGGCACACAAAGCCCTTCACCTTCACATAAGCCCCTTTAATTTTTAGGCTTAAAATACTTAATTTTGCTATGACAGGTAAAAACTGGAAGTTTGTGAAAATCCAAGGAATATTAATCTGATAGGGAAAATTTGGGGAATTATATAATTTTCAGTGGAAATATATTAGGACAACTTACACACATTTAACTGGACATCCACATTTTGATAAAAGTATGTATTTGACTAAATTTGGTCTATACGAGGGGACAAATTTTTCTTCTAACACTTCGAAGCAGTCCTAACACTGTATTTTCCCCATTTGACATCCCGGACTTCCATCTCTGGGCATTACATCCACGGTCTTTTCAGCGCCAGCACTTTTCATACTCCAACATTTAATCCCCCAGACGTTTAATCCCACTTTATTATAAGTCAATACGACATGCTGTAGAAATTTCAGACCTCTATGTCAAGTAATTTGGTAGATACTAAATACAATATTGATCACTATTGTATTTACCCTCTACATTTATTTAAAAAGTAGGATGAAATGTGTGGGATTAAAAGTTCATGGATGAAATGTCCTGGAAATGAAATTTAATGGGGATGAAATATTC
Organism: Campylobacteraceae bacterium; assembly: GCA_013215915.1. GTDB lineage: Bacteria > Campylobacterota > Campylobacteria > Campylobacterales > Arcobacteraceae > NORP36. Next base: position 1,457 of record JABSON010000294.1, read on the forward strand.
AGGGATGTAAAGTTCGGGGATGAAAACTCTAAGATGAAAAGTCCGGTTGCCCAACTGATCGTTAATGTATTGGAATATCCTTGCAACAGATAACCAAACGTCAAATTACCAGCTTGAAAAAAAAAGTTCAATGTTGTCATTTCAGATTAAAAATTTTATCAAGTACATCCATTTAGTTTTTTAAGAAATATTATTATAAAACCGTGAGCTTTGTAAAGACGGCATGAGTCTCATTGTAAAGTATATAAGCATATAAAAACATAAGCATACCATTTAAAGAACATACCTATAGTAGTTCTCAATTTATTATATTTAAAAATGTAAATGGCGGGACCCGTTTATAGCCCCTGAAATTACATCAAACATTTTGAATTTTGATGGAAATAGTTAATACGATTCAATATAGATATTATAATTGTGTTTCTTCCAACATGACGCAACTGCTTAGAATCTAGAAGAAATATTTTTTACTATAAGCAAGCGTTGTAATTGTATTTGAGGACCGTTGTACTTTACCGTTCAACTAAGAATCTCGAATCTGCTGAATAAAGAGAGCAGGAGCGTACCTAGAGCTGGCTGATGGGGCTTAAGATCCGGTTCTCTGGTCTCCAGCCCCCGATCTTTTCTTCCATAATTAAAATTTAGCCCTGGACATTTTCTTCTGAAAATACATGTTTGTGCCCTAACAGAGTTTTCAAGCAACTTTAAATCCGGTTTCTACTTTTGTTTCATTTAATATGATAATCACAAAGACCCCATTTAAATGTTACGATCCTGAAATGTAGAGTATATGTTTAAAATTAGTAGAGTTTTTCAATGAAGTCTAGGACACCGTTACCCCTGGTTTCCAATGCCGTTTACCATTTTATTTGCTCGTGTGATGCGGAGCTTACTTACGTAGATAAGACTAAACCAAATCTGGTGAATCCTACAGTTCATGTGGAAAATAAATTTACAATAGAAAAGCATTATTTTGGCTGTGAGATTTGTCAAACAGCCAATATAGGTGTTACTAATTTTAAAGTGTTGAAAGCTTGTTAGTAGTGACTATGACGTCATTTGTGAACGGTCCCTTATAGAACAGTTGTCACTTAATGGGAATACATATCGTTACTCGGCTATTAAAAGTCCAAAAACTGAAATTGTACAGACAGACAAAAAGCTGTTTTCTGAAGTAGAATTGAAATGTAGATAAATGATGATATAGCGGATAGCCAAATAATAAACAGGAAATTGTGAATATTCTTCTATGATTATTATATTTTTATGATTAATAGGTTTCTTTAAAATGAACTTATGGTTTCTTTAATCTGGACTTAAAGTTCCTTTAAAATGGACTTAGGGCTTTTCAATACTGGCAATTTGAGGCAATCAAAAAGGCATTACATATTATTTCCTATTATTCCTATTATTTTGTTCGGATCGATTGATCTGTGATAACACTGACCACCCATTACCCATTACCAGGACAAGGGAATACCCAAGTTTTTTTGAGTATTATTTTTTTTGTCCGGCCTCGCATACCCGTATTATATCACTTTTCGTGATATCACAGAGCCAGTATGGTCATTGGAATCTCTGAGCAATTTTGAACAATTTTAGGCTAAGTCCTTGC
>JABSON010000295.1 GCA_013215915.1 Campylobacteraceae bacterium
CAACGATGAAAATGCAAGAAGTTTCAGAACGGACTGCCAATTCAGCACTAGATATCATAGATGCGATTCAAAATAATGAGTTAGAAATACCTTCTAATATGACGAGAACGGAAGCAAGAGATTACTTACAAAAATTAATCTTTGAGAAAATGATGTCAGATAAAAAGAAGTTTGTAAATAAGAACTTAGAAAAGATAGGAAAACCAATAAAAAAAATAGCCAAGTATTATATAAAAAATGATACCGAATCAGAATTAGAAACTGAAACAGAAACTGATACGGATTATTAACTAATAACCATAGGCAATAACTTATCAGCCAACATATTAGATATTTCTAATTCTGATGTATAAACTGGTAATTTAGATTTTTTACCTAGTCTTTTATTTTTTACTTTTCTCTGATATTTTTTTAATAGTTTCTGTCCTGGAATATCTCCATATCCTTCTTGCTCCAATTCTTTTAGTTTTCTTTCCAATAATATTTTATCCGATCTATTTGGTGATTTATCAGATATAAATTTTTTTCTAGATAAAACTCCAAAATCTTCTGCCTTAATTTTAGCACTAATAGCAAGTTTAGCCGGTATTATATTGAATCTACTATCAGTTTTATTTTTTTGAATCTCATTTAATTTATCTATCATCTTTGTATCGGCTTCTCTTACACTTTGTTCTGTATTTTCTCCTCTACTTAACGCATATCTAATATCATGTGCTTGGGCGACTTTATCAACTTCAGTTCTAGGTGGATCGCGTCGTCGAACTCTCTTCGCTACTAACGTACCGGGCCCCGAGTAATTGCTGCGCCCAAATCTATTATTTCTTAATTTCAATAATTGGTGATGTTCTCCTGGTGAAATAGGACGAGCATTTTTATCTGAATCTGGAAATTTATTACTAACATCAGCAAGTATTTGACTAAGTCGAGATCTAAATCCTGATCCTACCCCTGATCCTTTTTGTTCTTTAATACCTTCAAATTTTGGATAATGATATTGTGGTTCTCCTAATTTTTCAACACCCTTCACTATAGCGGATATCTGTTGCTCCTTCTTCGTACGATCTACTGTTTCAGCAATAGCCAGTTCATCTAATACGACAGGAGCCGATTTTTGTTCTTCCTGCTTAGTTTTATAAAAATGATAATCTGATATTCCTTCAATTTGACAATTCATTTGTTTCCATCTAGGCCAATCTTGATAGTCTCTTGTTATAGTTGTATTTCTATTTACTGATAAACCGCAACGAGATAATGACATTTTTATATTTATTATATATTATATATAATATAATAACAATATTAAAAAGATATATAATAATGTCGGATCGAAATTTGTATTTTCAAATGTTAAATAATAATAGGCAACAACGTAAACTACAAAGACCATTATTAAGAGGAAATTATTTACCTGAAAGGGAAAATAATGAACCCTTCTATGGTAATGCTATTATCCAAAAACATCAATTAAGTTTCGGAGGAGCAGATAAGAATTTATTTTTCCAAATGCAAGAAAAGGGAAAAGTGCGATTAGTTCCATTTATGTTAAAACGACAATTTAAGGACTTAGAACCTGGATCAAGGATAATAGGCTCATTAGATACTACAAAGGAAGAAAGACAGGCATCTAGTTTAGTAAAAGGTATTCAAAATATTTCTTCATTATTAAATTCATTTCTATCAGAACCTGAAACTGATTCAGTTGGAAATATAGTCTTGGATTCAGACGGAAGTCCTAAATATAAAACAAGAAGTATGCAAGATCAACTACTTGTGGCGAGAGATGCCATTAAATTAATGCTTCAACAAGTGCAAGTTCCTATTAATGATAATCAAAGTAGTATTATTGATACATTTGATGTAGATGATAGTAAATCAATTTTATCAAAAGCTGAAAATGTTATTTCTCATAGTAGTTGGGATGAGGCAGCCCAAGAAGAGAAAAGTTCTCTAATGGATGAAATCATTATTAATGAGGCAATTCAAAATCTTCCAATAGATGATGATAAAGAATTATCCGAATCAGAATTGGCAGATAAGGGAGATACAAGAATGATTTCTGATTTAGTCCAAGGTATTTTACAAAATAGTATATATACTGGTGATTTGAAAAAAGATGGGCAAAGTGTAACGCATACAAAAAAAGATTGGTATGTCATGGATGATGAAGAAAAAAATGATTTGTTTAAATATATAATAGTGAGAAAATATATGAATAATCTTACATTTAGAAATTATAAAAATTATAATGTAGAAGATATTAGGATAAGATCCGTATTAGGTCAAGCATTTAAAAATGATCATGTATTGGATTTAGATAATATGAGAATGAGAAAAAAGATAACTTACTCACCTCGAGGAGATCCGAGAGTTTTAGGAGTTTAAAAAAAAATATAGTATTAAATAGTAAAAAATAGTATTTTTTTTTAAACTTTTAAATATTATCAATAAACTTTTTATGCTTAATTTTACTTATCTTTAACACCCTTTTTATATGTGAGTGACGTTTACCTCGTCAACACGATACTTTATTATGATCAATACAGTAAAATCCTCACTGTTGAAATTTAAAGGGCGATTAATTTGATCTGTTACCCATACAGTAAAACTGTTTAAACTTTGCCCGCGCCAATGATTAATATTAATTTGTGTTGGATTAAAAGGTTGATAAATTTGTTGGCTACCAGGAGCCACACTAATTGGTATATCGGCTATCATTTGATGGTCTTGATTTCCTTGAGGTATCCCATTTTGAACTAAATCGGTATGTATTAAGAAACTTGAAACTGATGAGAAATTTGCAACGTTAGGGGCTAATTCAGAATAGGGTCCAGTAGTAAATCCAGCAGCAGGTACAAATTGACCAGTATTAAATCCACATAATTCAAAGAAACTTGTAGCTACCCATTCTACTCTCTGACTTACAGCAGAAAAAGTTAATATAATTTTCTGTGTTATATCAATGAAAATTTATTTAATATATCTACAAAGTATATATATGTACAAATATATTTAATGACATTTTGGTGATAATTTACGTATTTTTATGATCTGTAGATCCCCTGTAAGA
>JABSON010000296.1 GCA_013215915.1 Campylobacteraceae bacterium
TATTCTAAGATTTATATAAAAGTGGGAAGAGTTGTAATATTCTAATTATTTCTTATATTATCAATAAACTTTAAGATGCTTAAATATAGTTACTTACTTAAACTACTGTAAGAGTATTTTAAGTAAGATAAGATATACTCCTTAAAAATAAAAAGGACATATATGAATGAATGTTTAAAATCATTTAATCCTATAAATCAAGAATTTATAGGTGAAGTTGTAAAAACAGATGTTAATGAAATATCAAAACTTGTAGAAAAGTCTAAAATTGCACAAAACAAATGGAAAAACTTATCAATTGATGACAGAATAGATTATTTAGTGAATGCTAGTTCACAGTTAATACCTGAAATTAATAAATTAGCAGTTCTGTTAAGTAAAGAAATGGGAAAAGATTTAAATAGATCAATTGGAGAAGTGTCAGGATGTGCTCATGATGTTTCTTATAAAGCGGCTGAAGTTAAAGAAGCAATACAAACACAAGTATTTGAAAACTACGGAATGAAAACACAAATGCAATACAATTCTTTAGGTGTATGTGCTGTAATTTCTCCTTGGAATTATCCTTTATCAATGGCTCATTGGTTAATTATTCCTGCTTTAGTAGCTGGAAATACAGTAATTCTAAAACCATCTGAAGAAACACCTTTAATATCTCAAGCTTATGTAGATTTATTTAATAAAATATTACCAAAAGATGTTTTACAAATTATTCATGGTGATGAAGTACAAGGAAAAGCTTTAGTTAATTCTGATGTAAATCTTATTGCTTTTACTGGATCTAAAGATGCAGGAATAAATATTATGAAAAATGCATCATCAAAACTTAAAAGATTAATTATGGAACTAGGTGGTAAAGATCCTTTAATTGTATTAAAAGATGCAGATATTAATAAAGCAGCTAGATTTGCAGTTGCAAGTAGTTTTGAAAACTCTGGCCAAATGTGTACTTCAACAGAGCGAGTTTATGTTCATGAATCAATAAAAGAAGTATTTGAAAATATTGTTGTTGAATATGCAAAACAATATAAAACAGGCTCTTGGGATGAAGAAGCTGATATTGGTCCAATTATTAATAAAAAACAAAAAAAAATAATCTTAGATCAAGTAGAAGATTCGCTAAATAAAGGTGCAAAATTATTATATGGAAAAATAAATATTGAAGATGCTTTTATTTATCCAAGTGTTATTACTGATGTAAAACAAGATATGAAACTATTTACAGATGAAACCTTTGCTCCAATTGTAAGTATAAGTTCTTTCTCTTCAACTGAAGAAGCTATTTTAAAAGCAAATGATAGTGAATTTGGATTAGGTGCTGTAATATTTGGAAAAGAAGATGTAGAACAAATAGCTTCAGAAATAGAAGCTGGAATGTTAGGAATTAATCAAGGACTAGGATCAGTAGGAGATACACCTTGGGTTGGTTCAAAACAAAGTGGTTTTGGTTATCATGGTTCTCCTGATGGGCATAGACAGTTTACTCAAGTAAAAATAATTACTCAAAGATCATAAAATGAATAAAAATTTTTATATAGTAGAAAGAGAACCAGGGGCTAACAACCCTTCTTTACCTACTTGGGCAAATGAAAATAATGTTCTTAATTTAGAAGTAAACTCTAAAAATGAAATAAAAAGAGTAGATTTACCTAATCTACCTGGATCATTTCAGTTATTAAATGTATTAAGTATAAAAGAGTGTGATTCTTTTATTAATACAACAGAGTCATTAGGATACTTGGAAGATGCACCTGTTTCTTTACCTAGATCTGTAAGACATAATGACAATGTAACTTGGGTAGTTGATGATTTAATTCATGATGTAATTTGGGAAAGATGTAAAGGTTTTATTTATGATAAAGATAATATCTTTTATGGAAAAAAAGCTTTAGGACTAAATAAAAGATTTAGATTTTATAAATATAAAGAAGGTGATTTTTTTAAATTTCATACTGATGGTTCTTGGCCTGGAAGTAAAGTTGTTAACAAAGAATTATTTACTGATTTTTATCAAGATAGATATAGCCAAATGACTTTTTTAGTATTATTAACTGAAGATTTTAAAGGTGGTGAAACTCAATTTATTGTAAACAAAGATGGAAAAGAAGAACTTGTTAGTATTAGAACACCAAGAGGTGGTGTATTATGCTTCCCACATGGAATTCATCCTTTACACTGTGTTCATAGTTCAAATAAAATTATTTCAGGTACAAAGTATATTATTAGAACAGATGTTTTATTTGAAATATAAAATGTAAAAATCTTAAATAAATAGATTAGAATTAACTTCTTAAGTCTAATCTATTTTTAAATATGATAAAATCAAATAAAAAAAGATTGATATGTTTAAAAATAATGACTATTGGGAAGAAGAATTTGTTGAGTATAAAGATAAAGTAATTGACTCTATTTATTTTGATAATTGTACTTTTGTAAAGTGTGATTTTGTAAAAAGTGTATTTTATGATTGTAAATTCTCAGAGTGTACTTTTATAAATTGTGATTTATCTTTGAGCACGTTAAAAAGTTGTACATTAAATGATGTTACTTTTATTAGTTCAAAAATTTTAGGAGTTTCTTGGTCAAATTGTCAAGAACCATTTGATGTAAAATTTGATAAGTGTAATATTTCTCAAAATTCTTTTCATTTATTAGATTTAAGAAAAATGAAATTTCTTAATTCCCAAATTCTAGATACAGGATTTGAAGAATGTAATTTAGAACAATCACTTTTTGATAAGTGCAATTTAGAACATACTGTATTTACGAATAATAATTTAAAAAAAGCTAATTTTGAAAGTTCAAAAAACTATTTAATTGATCCTAAATATAATGATCTTAAAGATGCAAAGTTTTCTTTACCAGAAGCATTGAGTTTTTTAAGTTTATTCCCTATTAAAATAAAATAAATATTTAAAAGCTAGTAAGTAATTTTACTGGTTTTTATCTTTTATAGATTTTTATATTTTTTTATTAATGATTTGTCTAAAAAAAGAGTAAATATTTTTAACTTTCTTTGGATTCTCTCAAAAGAAATGTTATTATCGTAATTAATTA
>JABSON010000297.1 GCA_013215915.1 Campylobacteraceae bacterium
TATATCCTAACACATTGTTACCACATATCGATTATAGTAGATTTTAACCTGATTTTTTACATATTTTTGATATTTTCGTCAACTTTTTGCCAATAGAATGCATCATATTTATATTTCACATCAATTTTTTGGGGGGGAAAAGTGAAAAAAAGTACTTTTTTCCCATAGCATCCCATATGAATTAATTTTTAAAAGCAACTACTACAAGTGCTATAACTACAGAACCACAAATTCCAGGTAATTAATATGTAATAAATATATATGTAATTTGTACCAAACACTCCCATATTAAAGTTTTAAAACTAGTCTAATGCCTTAATACAGTTTATCTCCTGTAGCTCCTAAATGTTCAAAAATATCAATATTATAGATATTTACAAAATAAAGTGTATATAATTAGTGATCTCATATTTTTAAGAATTTACAACACTCGCAACTTTAGAATTGACGTATCAATTAACAATTTCATATTTTAGATCCTTCACCACCAACACCTCCTCCCTCTATACCTCCTACAGCACCAGGTAAGGCCTATTGAATGATGATATGTGAATGATAATTTGTGCGATTTCTACCAAATTCCTCCATATTAAAGTTTTAAAAGTTCGTTATTGCCCTTTTATAGACTTTACCTCCTATAGTTCCTAAATATTTAAAAATATTAATATTACAGATCTTTTTGAAATAAAGAGTTTAAAAATTATTTATCTCATCTTGTTAAGAATTTACATTACTCTCCAGTTTACAATTGGTTTATCAATAGACAATTTAATATTTTAGGTCCTTCACCACCACCGTCACTACCATCACCTCCTGCATCTATACCTCCTACACCACCAGGTAAGGTTTATTAAATGATGATGTAATAAGGATAATAAATGCCATTTCTGCCAAATTTCTTTCATATCATATCTTTCATTTAAAAACCAATGAATTGCTCCTAATATACTCTTTTCACCTATAGCTTCTAAATGGTTAAAAAACAATATCTTGGATATTTTAAATATAAAAAGTATAAAAGTATGCACCTCATTTTGTTAGGAATTTACAACAGACTTGACTTTCCGATTGATGGTTTAGGAACAGGTGTCACCAAATTTTGCTTAAAAGTAATTGTACAACAGCTACAAAACTACTACTACTACATTTAAAAAACATCAATATTACAGATCTTTTCAAAATAAAGTGTATACAATTATATATCTATTCTTGTTAAGAATTTATAACAATATCAACTTTACAATTGAAACCAATCACCAATTTAATATTTTACGTCCTTCATATCCACCATTACCACCATCTCCTCCTCCATATATTGCTCCTACACCACCTGGTAACACTTAACAAATGATGATGTAGTAAGGATAATTAATGCTTTTTCTGCCAAATTATTTTGCATCAAAAGTTAAAAACTAGTTAATTGCTCATTATAATTAATAATGAAAAAATATAAACAAGGAAAAATGCTAGTTGGCTTGAAAATGCAGTAGCTGTGTTAACATGATACCAACAATTGGTTTAATTTTTTTTATTAACTAATGGGAGAATATTTTTGAATGCTAATTGATTCCTTTATGAACTCATACAATAGCGTTCACTTTAGAAAATAATAAGGGTAACTACATTGTACATATTTTTGCCTTTACTTCCTAAACAGTTAAAAATTCCAATATTCTGGATATTTTCAGTATTAAGAGAAAAAATATACGCCTCTTCTTGTTCGGAATTTATAATACCCGCGATTTTACAACTGGTTTATCAAATGCCCACTAAATATTTTAGGCCCTTCACCACCACCATCGCCACCATCAGCTCCTCCATCCGTACCTCCTACACCACCAGGTAAGTCTAACAGAATTATGATTTATTAAGGTTAATTTTTGTAATTTGTACCAAATTCTTTCATATTAAAGCTTGTAAACTACTTTATGGCCCCAAATAGACTTTATCTCCAGTAGCCCCTAAATATTTAAAAACATCAATATTACAAATCTTTTCCAAATAGAGAGTATAAAATTATTTACAGCGATCCAGGCCCAATGGCGGGAGAGAAAACTTTTTTTCGAAAGGTAAAGCATAGATAACATTATAAATAGTACAGTGTAGTCAATTCAAGGTTGTACTTAACAAAAATCTTTTTTTTTTAATTCACATTTTTTTTCTTTTAAATTACAGATTTTTGACATTTTCGTCAACTTTTTGCCAATAGAATGTATAATATTGACATTAAAATTTTTTCGAAAAAAGTTAAAAAAAAAAATCATATAATATAATTTTTTTAATTTTTTTTTAATTTTTAAATTTTGTAATATTTTTCTTTTTCATCTTATGCAACAAATTGGCAACTAGATTTGAGGTTTCCGTCGAAATTTTACATATTTTGTTGTTATAATATGAGATATAGGCTATACAATATAATCTTAACCTAAAACTAACCTAACCTAACCTAACCTGATTTTTACATAATTTGACATTATCGTCAACTTTTTGCGAAATTTAATATATAATATAGATATTTAACACTAAAAAAACTAAAAAAAAAAAAAAGTGAAAAAAGTACTTTTTTTGGAAAATATTTATATATTTTTTTTCTCACATTTTTGAAGATTTTTTTGTTTGATCCTATTCGACAGAAAAATAACTCGTCTTGACGTTCTCGTCGAAATTTTTACAGTTTTAGCTGTTATAATACGATATTTAGTTAATAATTATATAAACCTAACCTAACCTAACACAATTTAACCTATTTTTTCCTATTAAATTAGATATTTTTCACATTTACGTCAACTTTTTGCCAATAAAATCTATAATGTTGATTTTTCCATTTTTTTTTGAAGTTCTTGAAAAAAAAAATTGAAAAAAAAGTACATATTTTAAAATTTTTTGAAATTTTTTGAATTTTTTACATTTTTGAAATTTTTTGTTTTTCATTTTTTTCAACATCTTTGCAACTCGTCTTGATATTCTAATTGATAAATGTACACATTTCATTGTTATAAGGTTAGGTTAGTTTAGGTTAGGTTAGGTTAGGTTAGGATTTTCCTAA
>JABSON010000298.1 GCA_013215915.1 Campylobacteraceae bacterium
ATATAGTAAGTCTTTATGTTAATAAAAATGAATTAGATTTAAATGAAGAGATATGTGATTATTTAATTAAAGAAGAAAAAGATGAATATGAAAGAGATTATTTTAAATATGAAAACCATGAAGATATAAAAGATAAAGAAATAGGAGAACCTTATATATTATCTGCAAATTCTAATATCTGTGTTATTGCCTTACATGGATTTGCGTCAAGCCCAAGTGAAGTTAAACAAGTTGCTCAATATTTAAATAATAAAAATATAAATGTATATGCACCTAGACTTAAAGGTCATGGTACAATTCCATCTGATTTAAAAGATGTATTATGGAAAGATTGGTATGACTCTTTATCAAGAGCAATAACAATAGCTTCATTAAAATATAAAAAAGTATATCTTTTAGGTTTTTCAACAGGAGGTTTATTAACCCTACTTAGTACAAAAAAAACATACAAAGAATTTAAAGGTATTATCTCAATTAATGCAGCTTTAAATTTACAAGATGTTAGAGTAAAAACACTAATTCCAGCTGTATCTGTGTGGAATGATTTAGTAGATTCATTTGATGCAAAAGAATATCAAAAAGAGTATGTTAAAAACAATGCACAAAACCCAGAAATTAATTATAATAAACATTATATAAAATCTATTACTCAGTTAAAAGAACTTATGAATATAACAAAGAATAATCTTGAAAATATAAAAACACCTATTTTAATTATACAATCAAGTAATGATCCTGTTGTAAATCCAAGTTCTGCTTATGAACTATATGAAGGAATTAAAGATAAAAATAAAATATTAAAAATAATTGATTCTAAGTACCATGTAATTATTACAAAAAACAATCAAGAATTATTAGTTTCAATTAGGAATTTTATTAAGATATAAAATAAGCATTCTCAAATAATATTATTTATGAAGCTTTTTATATTATAAATTAAATTCTTTATTTATTTCATTAAAATAGTATTCAGATTTATCTCTTGCATACTCACTGATTTTATCAGGTGAACAGCAGTAAGAATAAAGACCCCTTGAAATATTAATAATTAATTTTGATTCTTTTTTATTAGTGTAGTTTGCAATATCTGAAATTTTACCACCTTGTTTCCCTACTCCAGGAACAAGGAACCAATTGTTAGGAAACTTATTAGACATATTTTTTAAACTATCAAGACATTGTGCACCAATTACAAAACAAATGTTAGGTGTTATTTTTACACCGTTTAGACAATTATCAAGGAAATGTTCATATAATGGTTTTTCATCAAACTTTTCATCTTGTGTATATGCTGATTTATTTGAGTTATGAGCTAAAATTATAGTTCCTTTGTTTTTATATTCTAAAAAAGGAATAATAGAATCTTTTCCCATATAAGGATTAACAGTAACTGCATCAACTCCATATCGTACAAAAGCTTCTTTTGCATAATGTTCTGCTGTTGAACCAATGTCACCTCTTTTTGCATCTAAAATTATTGGAATATCTTCATAGTTTTCTTTTATATATTCAATAGTTTTTAATAGTTCATCTTCTTTAGCAAAGGAAGAATAAAAAGCAATTTGTAATTTAAAAGCCAATGCTTTAGAATAAGTAGCATCAATTATTAATTTATTAAAATCAAAAAGACTATCTTTAAAACCACAGTCATTTAATTTATCAATATCAGGATCTAAACCAATACACAATAGTGTTTGATTAGTTTTTAATCTATTTTCAAGCATTTTATAGAACATTTATTTCCTTTATTTAATATGATTTTTAAATAAATAATATTATGATTGTATCATATAAAAATAAATTTGTTATTCTGTTAAAAATGAAATCTTAAATTCTGTTCCATAATTAACTTTAGAATTACACTCAATTTTACCTTTTAATTTAGTAGTAATAAGGTTATATAAAACATTTAATCCTAATCCACTACCACCATCATCTCTTTTCGTAGTAAAAAATGGATCAAATATTTTTTTAATGTTTTTATCTTCTATACCATTTCCGTTATCACGAAATGAAAGATTAAGTCTTTTACCTAATAATTCAATTTTTATAAGTATTTCACCTTCTTCATCATTTGAAAAAGCATGTATAATTGAATTCATTACTAAATTAGTAATAATTTGTGAAATAGCACCTGGATAGGTTTTAATTAATATATTATCCTCACATTTAATATTAATATTGTGTTTCGTTTTTTTTGTTTGATTTCTAATACTTAATAAAATTTCCTCTAAATACATTTTAATATTAAATGTTCTTATTTCATCTGAACTTTGATCAACTGCAATTTGTTTAAAACTTTTTATTAATTCAACAGATTTTTCAATTGAAAAATTAATTGAATTTGCAACTTCTAATGAAGTTGATAAATACTCTTCAAAATCTTCTTCTTCTAATATTTTTTCTTTATATAAATCATTTATTTTGTTTGTGATTTCTAAAAAGTGTGTTGTTCCCATTAATGCTAAACCAATAGGAGTATTAACTTCATGTGCAACTCCTGCTACTAAAGATCCTAAAGATGCCATTTTTTCTGATTGTAATAATTGGGTATGAGTATTTTGCAAATCAGCAATAAGTCTTTGTAACTCTTTATTTGTTTCTTCTAATTCAACTGTTCTATCATATACAGTATGTTCCAAATCTACATTTAATTTAATTATTTTATGCTGTGCAATAGTTAACTCTGTAATATCAGAGATATAACCTTCAATAGCTAAAAGTTCCCCAAGTGAATTATAAATTGCATGACCTTTTTCAAATACAGATATTATTTTATTTCCAAAAGTTCTTATGTCATATTTTATATAATAAGTTGATTGTGAAAGAATTGCATTCTCAATTTTGTTTTTATGTTCAATTTTATATTCATCTAGAATCAAATCTTCAAACGATGGATTTTGATTAGTAATTTGCTCTTTTGTATAACCTGTTAAATCAAATATACCTTTACTTAAATACTCAATATCTTTATAGAATATATTTTTACTTCTATAAACTAAACCAGGTAAATTATCAGTTAATGAAATAATCTTTTTTTCATTTT
>JABSON010000299.1 GCA_013215915.1 Campylobacteraceae bacterium
ATAAGTCATTGGACCCCAAAGAACTGTTTCTCCAGTTTTATTTTGCTGAGCTTTACAAAATAAATATGATCCATTAGGGTTTTCATTAATTGATCTCATAATTTGCTCAACAGCTACTGCATTTGTTGCAACACCACTTACTGTTGTAGATTGTAAAGCAATTTCAAAATAATTTACATCACCATCGACATCATATCCTGCTGAATATATAGTTAAAGCTAGAGGATTTCCAGGATCTCCATTTTTTATTAAAATAATATCGTCTAAATTTACACCTTGTGGTACATGGTTGCCTGAAGCGCTGGTTCTAAATTTTAAATAATTCATTTTTATTGTTTTTTAAGTTTTTATTTAATCAGTTAATTCACATCCCACTATTGTTGTTCCTGCGGGAAGAAAATTACTTAATTTTACTACAGCGTTTTTCGCGTTAGGAGTTGCTTCCATTGCTGCTAATATACAAGCTACTAATGAATCATCGTAATTGGTATAACCAAAAGCAGGATTACAAGTTATTTCTACAAATGTTGTAGAACCACTACCTGTATTACCACTATTTCCGCCGTAAGGAATTTTAACAAATGTAGCTGCAGTATCCATTATAGATGTAATTAAATCCATATTTAATAAATATATTGCTTGGTCTCCAGCGGTTGTTCCTAAATTATCTATTTCTAAAAATCGTGCCATAATTGTTTGTTTGTTTTATTCTAATGTTATTATCACTTGTTTTTTTATATTTTTACTTTTATGAGTATATTCTTACTTCAAAAGCTCCATTGTCTATTGCGGTATCTACTCCGCCTGTTGTTATTACAATTTCAGTATCGCTAGTTCTTTCCCAGTATGGAGGTGTATAACCACCAGCAATATCAACTCCTGAATTATTAAACACTATTGTTTTATTTGCCGTAAATGCATTACCGTTAGCAGTAAGCGTATATACTCCTCCTGCAGTTCTACCCCAAGTAAATGTAAAACCTGTATCATTTTTAAGCACTATAGCTGTCGGCGCGGCTGCTCCCACTTGTGATATTAAAGCGGTATAAGATGTATAACCTATCATATAAGATTTTAAATCTTCTGCTCTTACCCTCATTGTAGGTTTTCTAGGGGTGTTTACTGCACTGATTAATAATAAATCTCCATTATTAACTGTGTTTAATCTTGGATAAGTATATATAATTGCCATTGTTATGTGCTTTTAAATTGTAATGTAATAGCTAATTCTCCATCATTTGGCGTTACTGATCCTGTTTCCAATCCAACAACTGCTATATTAGTATGTTTTCCTATTACTATAGTACCAACTGGGAAGGTTATTTCTCCAGAAGCAAAAGTCCCATTATCTGCGTTTGTTAAGCTAAACAAACTATTTATCGCAACAAAGTTACCTATTTGCGCATTAGCACCATCAGGAATCGATCCAATAGAAAAAGCAACTTGTTCTCCAACTCCTATGTTTAGTGCAGCATCACCACACCAAACCCACATTATTGATTCTAACTCTAATGGTTGAGTTCCTGTTCTCATAAGTGGAATTTGAGTGTCAGGAGTAACATTAGATACCCATTCCATGTAATCATAACCAGCAGCAGCCGATGCTATGTTGTTAACTAATCCATTTAGTAAGTATCTATTGGGATATTGTATTGTGGAGATAGCATTCGAAAGTTGTTGCACTGTTATATTTCGTGTAGCATTCTCAGGATTACTAACATCTGTAATAATTAATCTATCGTCTGGTGAAACCGTGCTTATTTGCGGATAACTATATATTATTGCCATTTAATCTTCAATATTTATGTTAGGAACAACTTTATTTAATAGATTTTTGTTTACATCAGCAATAGAATCTCTACTTTTTTCATAAGCTAATCTCTTTTCATCTATATTTTTCTGTCCTTTTGCAAATTGTGATTTAGCATGATCAACTTGTTTTTGAGTATATAATTCTGGAAGATTTTCAACGTACTCATTAAGTATATCAACACTTTTATTAAGATTTCCTACTTTTCTATCCATAAGTTCTGACTGACTTTCTCCAGTTACAACGTTTCTTCCTTTATTTGGAAGTTCATCTGTTGGTTCTAAGTAGATTTGATGATCATTAGCTACGTGTGTATATCCTTCTGAATTTGTATGTGGGTGTTTACCCTCGTGCTTTAATGGGCTTTTAGCACAAAACGCCCTTTGAAATGGTGAACTCATAATTTTAGTTTTAATATTGTCTATAAGATATATACTTACAGGTTATTTCTCGTTTTTACAAAATTATTTTCTAAATATGGGTAAATATCAAAAATGTTGTGTAATATATTCTCCCCTTATATAGGTATATAGGGATTATATTACTCCTATCTAGATAATATACGTAGTATATTATCATTAAGGGTACCTGTTATATAAAGTAGTGGTACCTGCGTATTTTCAAAAGTCGTTACATATAGAGAGTAGTTGCGCTCCCCCTCCTTTTTTTCACTATTTTTTTTTTCGTAATCGATTTTCGTTTGACCGAGCCCAACCATTTTTATCCGAATTTAAATGTTTTATTTGCCATTTTATTGGGATAAGCCAGGACTTTTAGCATTTTTCCTAGACCTCCATGCCAGACCTTAATTTCGAAAGTTAACTCGAATACGAGTTGATAATATAATAAAACAACTATGACAAAATATAATCAAATAAAAATATTATCAACTAATAAAATAATAATATATAATTTATTATTTAATTCTAATAAATTAAAATATTATTTCACAATATATAATAATATATTAACAATTAATAATAAAGATCTTGACAATGTTATTAAAATATTATCAAAATCATATTATACACAAAACACATTTAAATTAATAAAATAATCGAAAGTTAATACGATTATAACTAGATAATAATAATATAAAACTTAATACTATGAATTTTAAACAATATAACCCAAACGATTCCAACTATAAATATATAACGAATCTATTACCAAAC
>JABSON010000003.1 GCA_013215915.1 Campylobacteraceae bacterium
CTTTTAGTTTAGTATCATTAGCATCAGTTAATAATGCAGCCTCTAATTCTGCTAAAGTAACGCCATCTTTGGGTGTGTCTTTGTCAGCTTCGGAAAATATTTTTTTTGCAGCTACTTTATCTCCTTTTACTACCAAGAGGTCAACTGCCATATTGTATTCATTTTCTGTGATTTTTCCGCTTTTATCAACATCGAGTGCAGTGAAACATCTTGCAATTTGTTTTTTTACATTAGCTTCGACATATTCATGTGACTGCATAGAAGCAGTAGGTTTAAGGTTTCTAGTCTGTGTTGTGAAGGAAACACATGAAAGGGATAAAACTACTAAGATTATTAGGCTTCTTGTATTCATCTTTGATTATTATTTTTAATACATTGAAGCTAAATAGTAAATATTATTTATTAACTTTAAACATGAAGAAAATAAATATATATGGAAATGGCACTATATATCAGGAATTATTTTAAGCCCATTAATATTATTTTTGTTAATTACAGGAGCTATATATTTATTTAAAAATATATATGAAGATTATACATATGCAGATATTAAAAAAGTTGAGATTCAAGGCTCTAAATTTTCATATGAAGAACAATTTGATTTCGTAAAAGATTATGCTTTAAAAACACCTTCTAGTATTATTATTTCAAATAACATAAACGAAGTTACAGTATTTGAAATAGGTAAGTGGAGTAAAAAAAGAAGTATTTTAGTAAATCCTTATACAGGAGATATAAAAGCTGATATAAGTAAAAAAGATACTTTAATGCATAAAGTTAAAAAACTTCATGGTGAACTATTATTATCTTCTTATGGAACAAAAATAATTGAACTTACTGCTTCTTGGATGGTAGTACTAATTCTTTCAGGAATGTATTTATGTTTGCCTAAAAAAGGTGGAGGATTAAAAGATATATTTATAATAAGACTTAATGCTGGAAAATTAGCTTTTTATAGAGATCTTCATTCTGTTCTAGCATTATTAATGTCAATTTTATTATTACTTACACTTGCAGGTGGTTTACCTTGGACTGATGTATGGGGTGGCTTATATAAAGAAGTTCAGAAATCTACTAATTCAGGATACCCAAAAGACTATTCAGGGAAAAAACTAATATCAATTAATGAAAATAATGTAAAAAAAATCTCAATAGATGAAATGGTAGATCTTGCAAAAGATTTAAGATTAAAGGGAACAGTTACTTTGATTTTACCAAAAAATGAGAATTCAGTACTTACAGTTAAAAATAGAGCTCAAGATTTATATGATCAAAAAGTTTATCACTATGACCAGTACACAAAAAAATTAATTAAATCATATGATTGGACTGATGTAGGTTCAATGATGCAAAGTAGACAGTGGCTAATGAGATTTCATCAAGGATTATTTGGAACTTGGAATTTTGTTCTAATGTTATTTGTTTGTTTATTAACTTTTATTTCAATTCTTGCAGGTATATATGCCTACATACTAAGAAAAGATAAAAAAGATTTAAAAATACCATCTGCAAAACCTAAGTTTGGATATGGATTTATCTCTTTGATAATTTTATTAGGAGCATTATTTCCTTTATTTGGTTTAAGTATATTTATTATCTTAATATATGAATTATGTACAAAAATATGTATACAAAAAGAGAAATAATACAATATTACTCAAGATTAGGTATAAGATTAATATTTATTTAGTTATAGTTTCGATAATCAAAATCAATAACTAAGGAAAAGTATGAAAAAATACTTAAGTATGGCTGTATTATGTATGTCATTATTAACTGCTTGTGGAAATAATGATAAGAATGAAGAAGTTAATTCTAAAAAAATAGTTAAGAGTAATCAACAAGAAGTAAGTCTTGACTTAGTTCTTCCCGTAAGTTTTAAAACTGTAAAAAAAAGATCTAAATCATTTGATCAATTACATTTTTATTTTTCAAAAGAAATAATTTATACATTAAAAATTATGAATGAAAAAGATGAAATTGTACTTGATCATGAAACAACAAAATATGCAAATGAAAATCAATATAATTTAGGATTAAAAGAGAAAATTGATTATGGTGTATATAATTATGTTTTAGAAGTAAGTACAAAAGATGATATTAAAAAAACTTATGAAGGTAGTTTTGAAAAAAAATTAGAATTACTTTATGAAGGAACTAAGAAGATAACTGATATCTCATTATCAGATAATGAAGAATTAATTTATGTTGCAGAACAGGCAGATTCTTATGGTGAGTCTGCTAAGTTATATTCTATTTCTTTAGAAGATAAAACAAAAAATGATATAGTATTTACAGATTCTCCACTGTCTATTTATGATATTGAAGAATATAAAGGTAAACTTTTTATTGCAGGAATGGGTACAAACTTATTAATGAGTAAAAACCTTGTAACTAATGAAGAAGAAAATATATTTAAAGATATTCAATGTAGCGGATATGGTTGTTATAGTGTTTTTTCTATAAAAAAATATAAAGATTCATTATATATAGGAACTGATAAGGGTTTATATAAATTAAGTGATGATAATACTATAGTTAAAATTACAGATCATTTATTAGATGCTGATGAAATTATTAAAAGTTTATATGTTGATTCTAAGGGGTATTTATGGATTACATCTATGGATAATGCAGGAGTATCATATTTTGATGGTACAAAATGGACTTCATTAGCAGATAAACTTTCATCAGGTGGTTATATAGATATAGTTGAAGGCGATAATGGTGATTATTGGTTAGCTGGAAATACAAGTGGATTAACAAAATACAATATAAATGATAAAAGTATAAAAACATATACACCTTACAATAGTGATATTTTAGATCATAATATTATATCTGTTGCTTATAATGGTAAAGTAATTGTAGGATCTCATGATTATGGTTTTAGTACATTTGATAAGTCTTCTTGGCTGAAATATGATAAAAGCAATACTTTAATTACTGGAATGACAAGTGATATGTGTTATTCAAATTGTGCACCTATTCAAGTTGCAGAAAGAATGATTCAAGGTAAAGATAAAAATGTATTTGTAGTCGTTAGTAAATCTTTATTTAAAATTCATTAATTATAATAATTTTTCTTGACATATATTTTTTCATATGATAAACTCTTCATATGAAAAAAATATCATATAAGGATGATTATGAAAAAAACATTTAAAGCTGAGAATATTTCTTGTGGTAAGTGTGCTAATTTAATTAAAGTTTCACTAGAAGATGATTTTGGTGATATTGAAGTTAATCTAAATTCAAACCCTAAAGAAGTAAGTCTAGAAATTCCAAATCAAGCTAAAGAAGAACTATTTAAAGTAGAAATGGCTGATATTGGTTTTTCAATTATAGAATCTTAGTATGAACGAATCAAAGACTTTGATTCGTTCTTGCTGTGAAGATATCTCACACTTAGAACAAATCAATAAAAAACTACCCTCATGTGATGAAATACTATTTTTATCTACTATATTAAAAGCAATTGCTGATCCTACAAGACTTAAAATTCTTCTTGCACTTTTAGAATATGAAATATGCGTAGGTGAGATGGTTAATATATTGAAACTTCCCCAAACTAATGTATCTCATCAATTAAAGATTTTAAGAGAAAAAGGACTTGTTTCTTTTAAAAAAGATAAAAAGATGTCTTTTTATTATATTTGTAATGATGAAATAAAAGATTTATTAATAGATGTTTTAAAAATAAATAAGGTTTAGATATGTCAAAAGAAAACATAAAATTAAATATATCTGGTATGACCTGTGTTAACTGTTCAAATGGAATTGAAAAAATAAGCAATAAAATGAAAGGCCTTAGTTTTTCAAAGGTTTCATTTACTTCAAATTCAGGTGAGTTTATAATTGATACAGAGCACTTAAGCAAACATAAACTAATAAATAAAATAAAAGCTTTAGGTTATGAAGTTGTAGAAGATTTAGAAGAACTTGAAAAAAATAAGATAAAAGCATATGTAAAATTAAAAAATACATTTTTTATCTCTTTAACACTTACATCTCTAATGTTTTATTTTATGTTTTTTCCAAAAGAGAATAATACATATATCTTATTTCTCCTAGCATCAATAGTTCAGTTCTATTGTGGATTGAGATTTTATACCCTCTCATATAAGGCATTATCTCATAATAACTATGATATGAATGTATTAGTAGCACTTGGAACTTCTGCTGCTTATTTTTATTCTGCTTTTGTAGTAATAAGCCCAACTCTATTCCCAGAAAATTTAAGATTTGTATATTTTGATGGTGCTGCTGTTATTATTACTTTTATTTTATTAGGAAGATTATTAGAAGAGAGATCACGTGCAAAAGCTAGTGATTTTTTAAAGAGTTTAATGAACTTAGCTCCTTTAAAAGCTAATATTATAAAAGATAATGGTGATATAAAGCAAATACCTGCAAAAGATTTAGAAATAGGCGACATAGTATTAATCAAACAAGGTGAACAAGTATCAGCTGATTGTTTAATTATAAAAGGTTATGCTGATATTAATGCTTCTATGATTACAGGTGAATCTATGCCTGTATATAAAACTATAGGTGATGAAATAATTGCTGGAACTATTAATACTAATGGTGTAATTGAAGCAAAAGTTCTAAAAAAATCAAGTGATACAAAAATCTCAAAAATAATTGACTTATTATCACTTGCTCAAAGTAAACAAATGCCAATAGCTAGGTTTGCAGATAAAGTTGCAAATATATTTGTACCCTTAGTAATAGGAATATCTATATTAACTTTTTTAGTATGGTACTTTATAGTAGGTAATACCTTAATGGCTATATTAGCTTCAATCTCAGTTTTAATTATATCTTGTCCTTGTGCGCTGGGTCTTGCTACTCCAATAGCAATTGTAAGTTCAGTTGCAGCTGGAGCAAAAGAAGGAATATTAATTAAAAATCCTGAAGTTCTAGAAATTATAAAAGATATTAGATATGCAGTATTTGATAAAACAGGTACTTTAACTAAGGGTGAGATTAAAGTTAAAGATATGGATATAGATGAAAAATATTTAAATCTTATTTATGCATTAGAGAAAGTAAATGAACATGCTATTTCAAAAGCAATCATTAACTATATAGATGATAAGAATATTAAAGAAGAGAGTATAGAACTAGAAGAGTTTAAAAATATTCCAGGACGAGGATTAAGTGCTAAATATAATAATGAATTAGTATTAATTGGAAATATAGCCTTATTAGAAGAGAATAATATAAGTATTGCCCAGGTGAAAAAAGAGTTTTATCTTAATACTCTTAACAAAGGAAATGTATCTGTATTAGTATCTTATAAAAATGAATGTAAGGGCTCAATTTCATTAGAAGATGAAATTAAAGAGGGTGCGATAGAGTTAATAAAAGCTTTAAATGCTAAAAATATTCAAACTATTCTATTAACAGGTGATAATAAATTAACTGCTAAAAATATAGCAAATACATTAGGTATTAAAACCATATATTCAGAAGTATTACCAAATGAAAAATATGATCTAATTAAAAGTTTACAAAATAATTCTAAGATTATGTTTGTAGGTGATGGAGTGAATGATTCACCTTCTATTAAACAAGCTGATATAGGAATAACATTAAACTCAGGATCTGACATCACAAAAGATGCAGGTGATATTATATTAATGAATAATGATATAGCTTGCGTATTAAAAAGTATAAACTTATCTTTTAAAACAATGAAAATAATTAAACAAAATCTATTTTGGGCATTCTTCTATAATGCTTTAGGAATACCATTAGCAGCTGGAATATTTTATTCGAGTTTTGGGATTATGTTAAGTCCTATGTATGCAGGAATAGCTATGAGTTTTTCTTCTGTTATTGTTGTTTTGAATTCTTTGAGATTAAAGATGTATAGTTTGTAAAATAAATGATAAAGAATAAGATGAATTTTGCATACTTCTTATTCTTTTATAAATATTATCCTAAGTTCCTAAATATATCACTCAACTGAGTATCATTAGTTTCATTAGTATAATGTTTAAAACATACAGATGTATATTTATCTTCAGCTCCACAATCAATAATATCACCATAATAAATAGGGTTTGAATCTGAATCAGTTTTTAAAATCATAGTAGCTTTTTCTCCACAATGACAATAAGATGAATTTTCAACTATTTCATCAGCAATAGCTAGTAAAAAAGCAGATGATTCAAATAGTTCCATTTTAAATGTATTCTTTAATCCAAAACATTCAACTGTTGCACCTTTTAATGATATTTTTCTTAAATCAAATATTTGTTTTTTAGATAAGAACTGACATTCATCAACTAAAATGTATTTATCTTTATAATCATCAAATGGAAGTATGTCACTTACGTTTTGTGTTTCATTTAATATTAAACAATCAGACTTAAATCCATTTCTAGATTCTATTGTTTCCGTTCTTGTATCAAGTGATGGTTTAATTAAAGTAACACTTTTACCAATAGCCATAAGGTTATATGCTTCTGTTAATAGTTTTGCAGTTTTTCCTGCATTCATAGTTGCATATTGAAAGATTAATTTTCCGCTCATTTGTTTTTTCCTATTTATATTATGATTCAAGTATAAAGATAATACTTTAAAATGTTTTTGGAATAATAACATAAGCACTTTAAATTTACTTTTATTTTTATCTATGTTAATATTGAATTAACATAGAGTTTATAAATGATTAAAAATAGAATGTCATAATTTTCATATATAAAAACAAAGGACATATTATGAAAAACAGAATTATAGGATCGTTATTAATAGTATCAGTATTAAGTGTAGGTGCATTTGCTCAAAACCATTATGATAAGAATGATTCAAAGTCTTCATCAATTTGTAAAAGTGATAAAAAGAATAATCATTATAAAATGAAAAGATCACATAATAGAGGTGGAATACTATTTTTAGTTAAAAAACTTAATTTAGATGATTCTCAAAAGACTAAGATTAAAAGTATAATGAATCAAAGAAATACAAATGAAAAAACTATAGCTTCTTCATTTACATCATCAAGTTTTGATAAAAACAAATATATAGATATTATTAAAGATAAAAAAGAAAATATGTTAAAGTTACGTGCAGATAAAATCGAAAAAGTATATAATATTCTAAATTCAAAACAAAAAACTCAGTTAAAAGTTTTGATAGATTTGAAAGCTGAAAAAAAAGGAAAACATTTTGATAAACGTTTTAATGGTAGAGGATGATAGTGAATTAGCAGAAGTATTATCACAGTATTTAAAGAAGTTTAATATACACGTTACAAATTATGAAGATCCTTTTTTAGCTTTAAGCGCTTTAAAACTATCTTCATATGATTTAGTTATCTTAGATTTAACGCTGCCTGGAATGGATGGTTTAGATGTATGTAAAAACATTCTAGAGCATCACGATATACCTATTATAATATCAAGTGCAAGAAGTGATATTACTGATAAAGTCATTGCTTTGCAATTAGGGGCTGATGACTACTTACCCAAACCTTATGATCCAAGAGAACTTGAAATTAGAATTAGAACAATATTGAGAAGATATAATAAAAGTTTAGAAGAAAAAGAAATTACAAAAACTTTTGTTTTAAATGAAAAAAAAAGAGAAATCAGAAAGAATGCTGAGGTTATTAAATTAACAGCAGCTGAGTACGAAGTTTTATCTTTATTTTTAAAAAGAGTTGATTTTATTATCTCAAGAGAAGATATTTTTGAAAATTCTAATTTATTAAATAGCGATTATGATAATGTTGGTTCATTATCTGTTATAATAAATAGAATAAGGCATAAGATTGAAGATAATAGTAAAAGTCCTAAATATCTTCATACAATTCGAGGAATGGGGTATAAATTCACACAATGAAAAGACAATCAATATTTTTCACAATAACAATAACATTTGTAATTTCTTTACTTTTAGTAATAAGTTCGTTTGTGGTTCTATTAATTAATGATTATAAGAATGAATCTTTAAACTTAAAAAAGAAATATTTTCCTATAGTTAAAATGATTATTAAATCAAGTAATCATCATAATAGAAATAGAGCTAATAAAGATATTCTCTCTCAGAATTTAGAAGATGTAATTTCATCAATGAATTTAGAGATTATTTCAGATGAAGGTTTGCAAAATGCAATTTCATATAATCCCTCATCAAAAGTTCTAATTCAAAGAAAATTCAAAAAATCTATTGCAAGAGTAATATCTTTAAATGATGTAGTTTATATTTATGTAAAACATAGAGGTGATACATTTTTATTAAAAGATAATGCATCTTCCATAGATAATACAAGAATGTATATTATTCTAGTATTTTTAGTAATCTTCCTTACGTTAATTATTTCATTTTTAACAACTATTAAAAAACTATATCCAATAGTTATTTTAAAAGATAAAGTAAAAATGTTAGGAGCTGAACATTTTGATTTTGAATGTTGTAATACAGACAAACAAGATGAAGTATCTCTTTTAGCTAAAGAGTTTAAAAACTCAGCAGATAAATTAAAACAAATTAAAGAAGCTAGAAATATTTTCATTAGAAATATTATGCACGAACTTAAAACTCCAATTACTAAAGGTAAGTTTTTAGGTGAATTAGAACATACAGAAGAAAATGATGAAAAAATGAAATCTGTATTTTCTAGGCTTGAACTTTTAATTAATGAATTTTCAGCAATTGAAGAACTAATTTCTTCAACTGTTAATATTGAAAAGAATGAATATTTTTTAAATGATATTATTGATAACTCATCTGATATGCTTTTATTAGAAGATAATAATATTATCAACTCATCTTATAATTTTAAACTTTTAATAAACTACAAATTATTTTGTGTGGCAGTTAAGAATTTAATTGATAATGCAGTTAAGTATTCTCCTAATTCACAAGTTGAAATTAAATCTAATTCAAATAATGAAATTATGTTTATAAATGAAGGTCCTAAGTTACTTCATCCACTTGAGAGTTATTTTGAACCATTTTTTGCAAACGAAGATAAAAGTAAAGATGGATTTGGTTTAGGATTATATATTACTAATTCAATTCTAAAAGCTAATTCATCTTTTTTAGAATACAAATATGAAAATAATAAAAATATATTTACAATAGTTTATACGAATACAAAGGATACGTGATTTACGATATAGTTATAATTGGAGCGGGAGCTAGTGGGCTTATGTTAGGCTCATTATTAAACAAGAATTTAAACACTTGTTTAATAGATACGAATAAAAAAATAGGTGCAAAAATAAAAGTTTCTGGTGGAGCTAAGTGTAATATTACAAATGAAGTAGTTACATCTGATAATTATCTAGGTGAAAGTACTTTTGTTCAAAACATTTTAAATCAATTTTCTTCATCTGATATGCTAAAGTTTTGTAAAAAGAATGGCCTTGAAACAGTTTTTAATGAAAAACTTGTAAAAGGAACTTATTTTTGTAAAAGCTCAAATGATGTAAATTCTATGTTTGCACATTTAAACTCACATAATAGAACTTTTTTAAATACTGAAGTTTTAGATATAGAATATAAAAATCATTATATTATTAAAACATCTAATCAAACAATTGAAGCTAAAAAAATAGTAATTGCTTCTGGAGCTATTAGTTTTCGTACTCTTGGAGCTTCTTCTATTGCTTTTGATATAGCAGAAAAATTCTCACATAAAGTTTCACGATTAGATCCCGCACTTGTAGGATTTACTGTTCAAAAAGATCAGTTTTGGTTTAAAGAATTATCAGGTGTATCATTAGAAGTAAGAGCAAAAGTAGAACATAAAGAATTTTTAGGTGGAATGTTATTCGCACATAAAGGTCTTACTGGTCCTATTATTTTAAACTCTTCTTTATATTGGAAAAAAGGTTTGATGCATTTAGACTTTTTACCACATAATGATTTAAAACCATTTTTTAAATCTAATAAAAAAATATCTTCAGCACTTCCTTTAGTGAAAAGATTTATTGTAGCATTTTTAGAATCTGTTAATTTAGAAGATAAAGCTATTTCTTCTTTAAATGAAGAAGAAAAAGAAAAACTATATTTACTTAAACATTATGCTTTTGCACCTGCTGGTAATTTCGGATATACAAAAGCAGAAGTTACAAAAGGTGGAATTTTAACCGAACAAATCAATGATGAAACAATGATGAGTAAAATACAAAAAGATATGTATTTTATTGGAGAGTGTTTAGACGTTACTGGTGAACTAGGTGGATTTAACTTTCAGTTTGCATGGTCTAGTGCATTTGTTTGTGCGAAAAGTTTAAATAAAAACTAGAAATTAGATATAATTTCAGAAATACATATATAGGATAAAGATTGAGAATTGCATTTATAGGTGATATTGTTGGTAAACCTGGTAGAAAAATAATTGAACAAAATTTACAAAGATTAAGAGACGAACATAAAATTGATTTTGTTATAGCAAATGGTGAGAATGCTTCTCACGGTTTTGGTCTAACTGTTAAAAATGCAAATGAATTATTTAAAGTTGGTATTGATGTAATCACTGGTGGTAATCATTCTTTTGATAAAAAACAAGATATGTTTGCACTATTAGAAGGTTCAAATGTTTTAAGACCTGATAATTATCCTCCTGGATTAGTAGGTGAGGGTATTAAAACTTTTGAAGTTAATGGTGAAAAACTTACTATTATAAATCTTATGGGTACTTACTGTATGCCTTTTTGTGAAAATCCTTTTAACTGGGCTACACGTTTAGTTGAAGACTTAGAAGAAAAAGGTATTAAAAATATTTTTATTGATTTTCATGCAGAAGCTACAAGTGAAAAAAGAGTTATGATGAAAATGTTTGAAGGAAGAGTATCTGGAATTTGTGGAACTCATACTCATGTAGGAACTGATGATCTTCAAATAGCTAATGGTACTACATACTTAAGTGATATAGGTCTTACAGGATGTAGAGACAATGTTATTGGAATGGATAAAAAAGTTCCTATAATGAAAGCTACAACAGGATTAGGTGGACATTTTGATATTCCAAAAACTTGTAAATCTATACTTCAAATTTTAGTTATGGATTATGAAGATGGAAAATCTGTAGATGCATTTAAAATTAAGTTTTTATCTCATTCTAATGAAACAATTATTACGAAAGCTATGATTGAATAGTATTTCAAATTCATATGATTTATTTATCTTTTTAAAAGATTTAAATCTTATTGAATCGCAGCCACTTAATTGGTGGCCTGCAAATAGCGAGCTTGAAATATTATTAGGCTCAATTCTAACTCAAAATACTAAATGGGAAAATGCCCAAAAATCTTTAAAAAACTTAGAAAAGTCAAATCTTTTATCTTTAGAAGAACTCTCATGTGTAGATCTAGAAATACTAACTATTTTAATCACTCCAAGTGGATTTAAAAATCAAAAAGCAAAACGAATAAAACTCTTAGCTAAAAACATAATTGAAGAGTTTGGTGACTTTGAAAACTTCTGCTTGAATGTATCAAGGAATTGGATATTAGAGCAAAAAGGAATAGGACCAGAAACTGCTGATGCAATTATGTGCTACTGTATTCATTCTGATGAAATGGTAGTAGATTCATATACAAATAGACTTCTTAAAAAGTTTGGATATGAATTTGAATCTTATGATGATTTAAAATCATGGTTAGAATATGGAATTAATGAAAATTTTGATAAAATAAAAAAAATTTACACAAATGAAATTAGCTTAAATACAATTTATTGTAGGTTTCATGGAAAAATTGTTGAGTATATGAAAAACAATAAGTAAATATGAATATTCAATTAAAAGGTTAGAATTTTGATAATTATTCCTCAAACAAAAGGTGGCGTTGGTAAATCAACAGTTGCTATGCAAATAATTGCACCTTATTTATATAAAAAACATGGTAAAAAAATTACTTATATTGAAATTGATGATGAAAATAATGATTCAAATTCATTTACAAGAACTGGTATTGTTAATAAAAGAATGTTAGGTACAAATAGAATTTCTGAACTTGATGAATTAATTCTAATGGATGATAATCATGAAGTTATTGTTGATGTTGGTGGAAATAAAACATCATCTTTAGTTTTAGATGAAATTAAAAAAGTTGGATCTTTTGGGAATATTAAGTGGATTATTCCTTTAGGTGATGGTGAACTTGATGGTAAAAATGCAATTGCAACTATGAAAAAAATTAGAAAAATTGAAGATAATTCAGAAGATAATATAATTTTTGCATTAAATAGAGCAATTTCAATGGAAGATGATTATATCAATGAACAATTTATTAACTTTTTTGGACATAAGTATTTAGAATCAAATTCTGTTATTTGTGATTTTGTAAAAGATCCAAATTATTTTACAGTTAAAAATGATAAAGTAATTACTATGAGTAGATACTTAGGTTCTACAGTTTGGGAAATGGCTTATAATAATACTGATTTTGCAAAAAAAGCAGTTGCAGCTAAAGAAATGGGTGATATTGAAATGGCTAGAAAGTATCTATTTTTTAGACGAATTCAAACAGAATCAAAAGATTATGTTTTAAACGTATTAAATAAAATCTTTTGTGATTTAGATAGATGGATTGATATAAAAAAATGAGTGAAATGAGTTTTAAACAAGCAAAGGAAATAGTTGAAAGACTAGAATTTACTGAGCTTACATTAAAAAAAACTTTAGCAAATATACATAAATCATCTAAAACTTTAGATAGATCTTTAGAAAAACAAAATCAAATAATGGATAATTTTCCTCAATCTGATAAAAGAATTAACAACTTAAAACTTTTAGTAGTTTTAAACGTTGGATTTATTTTAGGTTTATTAGTATCAAAATTATTCTTCTAAAAAAATAGAAATAGGAAAGAAAATGGGTAAACAAGAAAAAATTGTATCAATGTTTGACGAGATTGCAGGAACTTATGATATTACAAATAGAGTTATAAGTATGGGTATTGATAAGTCTTGGAGAAACAAAGCTTGTAATTTAGCATATAGTTTTTATGAGAAAAAAACTATTCCTAAAATTGTAGATGTTGCTTGTGGAACAGGTGATATGATTACTTATTGGAAAAAAAATGCAAAAGAAAATGCAATTAATTTAGAAAACATTATTGGTATAGATCCTAGTGTTGGAATGATGGAAGTTGCTCGAAAAAAACTACCAGAAGTTGAGTTTATTGAATCTGGTGCTGCTTCTATGCCTTTAGAAGATGAGTCTGCTGACATTATTTCTATTTCTTATGGAATTAGAAATGTAGTTCAAAGACAAGAAGCATTTAATGAATTTGCAAGAGTTCTTAAAAAAGATGGTTTAGTTGTTATTTTAGAATTCACTAAAAATGAAAAAAGAAATCCTTTAGATTATATAACTGATTTTTACATGACTAAAATTATGCCAAAACTTGGAGCTTTAATTTCAAAAAACAAAGAAGCTTATACTTATTTACCTAATTCAATTGATGAGTTTTTAACTCAAGATAATTTAAGTAAAGAATTAAAAGAAGCAGGATTAGAACCTATTTATGTAAAAGGTTTTTCAATGAATATTTCAACTTTATTCATTGCTCGTAAGATATAAGTAGATATTTTACAAATATATTTAAAAGAATAGTTTTTTAACTATTCTTTTTTTTTAACTTCAAAATATATCTTCAATATCTTTCACTCGTATATCAAATAATTAAAAAATACTATAGAATATATTCAAAAAAATATTCATACTCTAAGGAAAAAAATGAATGCTTTAAGCGTCTCAACTTTAAATAATCAAATCAAATCTTTACTTGAAACTACTTTTATGGGAGCTTATGTTGAAGGAGAGATATCGAACTTAACATACCATGCTTCTGGACATATATATTTTTCAATAAAAGATGAATCCTCATCAATCTCTTGTGTTATGTTTAAAGGAAATGCTAGATATTTAAAATTCAATCTTGAAATGGGAATGAAAGTTTTAATATCTGGAAGTATTTCAGTATATACTCCAAGAGGTTCTTATCAATTAATGTGTACAAAAGTTGAACCTTCAGGTCAGGGTGCTTTAGCTCTAGCTTATGAACAATTAAAAAACAAACTACAATTAAAAGGATATTTTGAAACAAGTATTAAAAAAACTTTACCTAAGTATCCTAAAAAAGTGGCCCTTGTAACATCAGGAACAGGAGCTGCTATTGAAGATATGAAAAAAGTTGCTATTCACAGATGGCCTTTAGTTGAATTTATTTTAATACCTACTTTAGTTCAAGGAGAAGCAGCAGCTTCTGATATTGTACAAGGAATTAAAATAGCTGATAAATTAGCTTGTGATGTAATAGTTGTAGGACGTGGTGGAGGAAGTAAAGAAGACTTATGGTCATTTAACGAAGAAATAGTATGTGATGCTATTTATGAAGCAAATACTCCTATAGTTTCAGCTGTGGGACATGAAATTGATTATTTGTTATCTGATTTTGTATCTGATGTAAGAGCTGCTACTCCTTCAAATGCAATTGAAATTATATTACCTGATATTAATGAACATAGAATGTATTTAGATTCACTAAGAAATGATTTATCTTCAACTTTTAGATATTCTTTAGAGAAAAAAGAAAATGAAATTATTAATTATAAAAAACTATATGAGCAAAATTCTATTTCTACTAAGTTTACTTTTGTAGAAAGTGAGATAAATATTTTAAAAAATAATTTTCATAAATTTTTTGAACAAATCATTTATAATAAAGAATTAGTAAAAGAAAACCTAATGAAAAGTTTTGAAATATCTCATCCTGATAATAAAATTAAAAAGGGTTTTGCCCAAGTTATAAAAGATAAAAAAATAATTGAATTAGATGATCTTAAAACTTCAGATGAATTTTATTTAGAAAGTGCAAAAAGCCAAGCCTTATGTAAAATTATAAATATGACTAAGATTTAAGATAATAAAGGATAAAATAATTAAAATAAAATTATCTTAACTAAATAGGAATCAATATGGCAAACGAAGAAATTGTAAACTGGGAAAATACTAGCGAATATATGACATTTGTGTTAGGTACAATGAAATACGCAATTGAGTTGCCAAAAATTAGAGAAATTCTTACTTATCCAGAAATTGTTACTATTTTACCAAATACAACTGATTGGGTAAAAGGTTTAATTAATTTAAGAGGTGAAGTTGTACCTATCTTAGATTTAAGAATTAAATTTGGAACAGGTGAAGTTGAATATAATGAAAATACAGCTGTAATTGCCGTTATTACTGAAGATAAAAGAATGATTGGTATTGTTGTTGATAAAGTTGACGATGTTCAACGAATTGATACAAGCGTATTAGCTGCTGTTTCAGAAATGGGTTCTGCTATTCCTTCTCGATATTTAAAAGGTTTTTTAAGACTTAATAATAATGAAATGTTAGTTATTATGGATATTGAAGCTGTTGTTCATAAAGAAGAATTACAAAAATCATAAAAATTAGGTGTAAAAATGGCAATAGATATTTTAAAAAAAATCAACATCTTATATGTTGAAGATGATGATAATATTAGAAAAGAGTTAGAAAACCTTTTATCTAAATTGTTTAAAAATGTTTATACTGCAAATAATGGTTTAAATGGTTTAAAAGAATTTAAAAAATATGAAAATGAAATTGATATAATTGTTTCAGACATTAATATGCCTGAATTAAATGGTATCGAAATGGTAAAAGCTATTAGACTTAAAAACCCTGATATGCCAATAGTATTAACAACTGCATATTCTGATAAAGATTTTTTAACAGATGCAATAAAGATAAAAGTTGATGCTTATATTATTAAACCAATTGATGTAAAAGTACTAATTGAATCTTTACAAAAAATCGCACAACATGTATATAATAATACTTTATTAAAGCAGCAAAAACTTGAACTTTCAAACTATAAAGAAGCTTTAGATTCTAATAATATTATTATTAAAACTAATATAGACTTTGAGATATCTTTTGTAAATAAATTATTTGAAATAACAACTTCTTTTACAAATGAAGAATTAAAATCTAAAAGTTTTTTATCTTTAAAACATTCTGATATTACTTCAGAAGTTTTTGAATTGATTCAAAAGTCAATGAATCTTGATATTTCTTGGAATGGTATAATAAAATATATTACAAAAGATGAAAATACTTTTTTTATAGCTGAAACTTATATTATGCCAACTCATGATGAATATGGAAAAACTAATGGTTATTTATGTATTTTAAGTGATATTACAGAAGAACAAAGTAAAAAACGTAATATTCAAATGGCTATGATGAAAGATAAAGGTGATATCTTTTCTAAGTCAAAATCTGATAATGCTGAAAGTTTTGTAAAAGTTAATGAATTAAGTTCAAAAGTTGAGACTTTTGAAAATGAAATAAGTGAATATAAAAAAAGACATGAAAAGTCAGCTAATCTTATTTTAGATTTAAAAACTGAAAAAAAAGTATTATCTAAAGATTTATCTTATTACAAAAAAATAGTTGATTCATCTGAACATTCAACTTCAATGGCTGCAAAAGCGAATAAAGATAATGCTGATTTAAAAAGTGTATTAAAAGAGACTGAAGTTGAATTAAAAGAACTTTATATAAGCTCAAGTGAAACTTTAGAAGATCAAAAGAATAAATATGAGAAAAAATTAAAAAGATTAACTACAGAAGTTAAAATATTTAGAGAAAATATTGGTAATGTTGATCTTAATAATGAAAAAATTATTTATTGGAAAGAAAAAGCAAAAAGTGAAGCTATGAGAGTTGCAGCAATTGAGAAAAAGATTATTGAAACAAAAGATGAATCTTTTCTAAAAAGAATCTTTAACTAATATTCTATTAAATAAAAGTTTAACTTTTATTTAATAGTGATTTTTATAATTTTTTGATTAATTTCAGGTTTACCTTGTCTATTAGCTCTTACATTTTCTAACTTTTTAACAATCTTCATTCCTTTTGTAACATAACCAAAAATTGTATGTTTACCATTCAACCAGTATGTTGGAACTGTTGTTATAAAAAACTGTGAACCATTAGTATTTCTACCAGCATTAGCCATAGCTAAAATTCCAGGCTTATCAAATACTGCATTAGGTGAGAATTCATCTTTGAATTTTTTACCCCAAATTGACTCTCCTCCTCTACCAGTTCCAGTTGGATCTCCACCTTGAATCATAAAGTTCTTAAGAATACGGTGAAATATTAAACCATCATAATAACCAGCTTTTGAGTGAGTAACAAAGTTCTCAACAGCAAGAGGTGCTAAATCTGCTCTTAATTCAATTTCAATTGTACCTTGAGTTGTTTTCATTACAGCAATTGGATTAGCTGCAAATAACATGATTGAAGTACTTATTAGTAATAAAAGTTTTTTCATTATCTGTCCTATTTTTATTTTATTGAGTATATAATTAAATATATAAAAACTAATTTAATTGTATATGTTTATTGTCTAAGCTAAAAGAGGATAAAATAGGCAAAATAGTTAGTTATAATATAGCTAAGATTAGAAAATTAATAGGTAAGGAACTTAGTATATGACATTTGATATGCTATATAGCAAAATTCATAGAGCAACAGTTAGTGATGCTAACTTAAATTATGTTGGATCTATTACGATTGATGAAGACTTAATGAAGGCTTCTAAATTAAGAGTTGGGCAAAAAGTTGAAATAGTAAATGTTAATAATGGTGAAAGATTTGCAACATACGTTATTAAAGGAAAAGCTGGATCAAAAGATATGTGTCTTAATGGTGCAGCTGCTAGAAAAGTAGAAATAGGTGACAAAATTATTGTAATTGCTTATGCTTCATATTCTGAAAAAGAATTAGAAACATATAAACCAACAGTAGTAATATTAGATGATGATAATAATATAGAACTAATAACTAATGAATTAATAGGAAGTAATGATGTTTGATGGAATAGACTTAAGTAAAATTAATTTAAATGAAATAATGGGTCAGATGCAAGAAATGGCTGATAAATCAAAAGTAGATAATGCATCTTCTATTTTCACTTCAAAATCTGGTGGGGGAATGGTAAGTATTTCAATTAATGGTAACTCAGAAGTAATTGATTTACAAATTGATGATTCTTTATTAGAAGATAAAGATTCTTTAAATATTTTATTGATTTCAGCTATGAATGATGTTATTAAACAAGCTAATAGTAATCAAAAAGCAATGGCTATGAATATGATGGGGAACTTAGGTTCATTCGGAAAAAAATAAGTGAAAGAAATCTTAAATACATTTGAAGAATATTTAAATAATAATCTTCCTGAATCTAAGACTTTTCATCCTTATTTTGAAGAAGCCCTAGCTTCTATGCTAAAAGCAGGTGGGAAAAGATTTAGACCCATGCTACTTTTATGTGTAGTTAATTCAAAAAACTCTTTATTAGTTGAAAGTTCTTTAAGCACTGCTTATGGATTAGAAATGCTTCATACATATTCTTTAATTCATGATGATTTGCCAGTTATGGATAATGCTGATTTAAGAAGAGGATTTGTAACTATTCATAAAAAATATGATGACGTAACTGCTGTTTTAGTAGGAGATGCTTTAAATACTGAAGCTTTTAATCAAATTGCAAACGGACCTTTATCTAACGATGTAAAAATTGAACTAATTCAAACTTTATCAAGTGATGGTGGAATTAATGGGATGATTATAGGTCAAGCTATTGATTGTTATTTCGAAAACAAAGTACTTGAACTTAAACAATTAGAATTTTTACATATTCATAAAACTGCAAAACTTATTGCATCTTCTTTAAAAATGGGAGCAATTATTGCTTTGTATCCAAAAGATGTACAAGAGAAACTATATAATTTTGGAATTGATATTGGTTTATTATTTCAAATTCAAGATGATATTATAGATGAAACACAAAGTAGCGAAGAAGCTGGAAAAACAACTCATAATGATGAGAGCAAAAACTCATTTGTTAATCTTTTAGGATTAAAAGAGTCAATTAATCAAGCAAATACTCTAGCACAAAAATGTGAAAATACATTAAATACTTTAGATGAAAATCTAAAAAATTCATTAAAAGACTTATTAAACAAATATTTATACAGACATAATTAAACTTTAGTCACATATACTCAATTTACTTGACAATTACACAAAAATGATATACAATTTAGCACTCAAAAATTTAGAGTGCTAATAAAAATACTTACATACTTTATAGGAGAAATATTATGAATTTTAGACCATTAGGAAAAAGAGTTTTAGTTTTAAGAGAAGAAGCTGAAAGTAAAACTGCAAGTGGAATTATTTTAGTTGATTCTGCAAAAGAAAAACCTCAAACTGCTGTTGTAAAAGCAATAGGAAAAGAAGTTGAAGATTTAAAAATTGATGATAGAATTATTTTTGAACAATTTAGAGGAACTGAATTCACACTTGATGGTGTTGATTATTTAGTTTTAGATATTGAACATATTATAGGAGTTATGTAATGGCAAAAGAAGTATTATTTTCTGACGAAGCTAGAAATAAATTATTCGCAGGTGTTGAAAAATTAGCAGATGCTGTAAAAGTTACAATGGGTCCAAGAGGAAGAAATGTATTATTACAAAAAGCTTTTGGAGCTCCCACAATCACTAAAGATGGTGTTTCAGTTGCACGTGAAATAGAATTAGCTGATACGCTAGAAAACATGGGTGCACAATTAGTTAAAGAAGTTGCTTCTAAAACTGCTGATGAAGCAGGTGATGGAACTACTACTGCTACTATTTTAGCTTATAGTGTTTTCAAAGAAGGTTTAAGAAATGTAACTGCAGGAGCTAATCCTATTTCTTTAAAAAGAGGAATGGATAAAGCTACTGAAGAGATTTTAAAAAATCTTAAAGCTGCTTCAAAACCAGTTGCAAATAAAAAAGAAATTGAGCAAGTTGCAACTATTTCTGCTAACTCAGATATTGCTATTGGATCTATGATTGCAGAAGCTATGGATAAAGTTGGTAAAGATGGTGTTATTACTGTTGAAGAAGCTAAGGGTATTTCTGATGAATTAGATGTTGTTGAAGGTATGCAATTTGATAGAGGATTCTTATCTCCTTATTTTGTAACTAATACTGAAAAAATGACTGTTGAAATGGAAAACCCATTTATTTTATTATGTGATAAAAAGATTTCTAACTTAAAAGAAATGTTACCACTATTAGAAGCAGTTAACCAATCAGCTCGTCCTTTATTAATTATTTCAGAAGATGTAGAAGGTGAAGCACTTTCAACATTAGTTGTAAATAGATTAAGAGGTTCATTAAATATTGCAGCTGTTAAAGCTCCAGGTTTTGGTGATAGAAGAAAAGCTATGTTAGAAGATATTGCTATCTTAACTAATGCTACTGTTATATCTGAAGAATTAGGTATGAAACTTGAAACTGCTCCTATGGATACTTTAGGAACTGCTGCTAGAATTGTAATTGATAAAGATAATACTACTATTGTAAATGGTGCTGGAGATGCTGCTAAAGTTAAATCTAGAATCGCTCAAATCAGATCTGAAATTGAAACTACAACTTCTGACTATGATAAAGAAAAATTACAAGAAAGATTAGCAAAACTTTCAGGTGGGGTGGCAGTTATTAAAGTTGGAGCTGCTTCTGAAACTGAAATGAAAGAGAAAAAAGATAGAGTTGATGATGCTTTATCTGCTACTCGTGCTGCTGTTGAAGAAGGAATTGTAATTGGTGGAGGAGCTGCTTTAATTAGAGCTGCTGCAAAAGTTACTTTAGTTCTTGAAGGTGACGAACAAATTGGAGCTGATATAGTATTACGTGCTATTTCTGCACCTTTAAAACAAATTGCTTTAAATGCTGGTTTTGATGCTGGTGTTGTTGCAAATGAAGTAGCAAAACACAAAGATGAAAACTTTGGATTTAATGCAGCTACAGGTGAATATGTTGATATGTTCAAAGCTGGAATTGTAGATCCTGCTAAAGTTGAGAGAGTAGCTATGCAAAATGCTGTTTCTGTTGCATCTTTATTATTAACTACTGAAGCTACTGTTACTGATATCAAAGAAGACAAACCTGCAATGGGTATGCCTGACATGAGCGGTATGGGTGGAATGGGCGGAATGGGAATGTAGTCTGACAAGACTCATTCTTTAGACACTCAAAACTTGTGAAGGATCTCGATTATATCGAAGATTCTTCACAAATCTTACTTCATTATTTCTCAACAATTTCTCAATTTTCTAAGCTATTTCAACCTAAAACAATAAAAATAAGTAAATTTACTCATAAATAAAATAATTAAAGCTAAAAGATAAAAAAGTGTTTATTATAGAATAAAGAAAGATGGAAAAACTGTATACTATTTTATCTACGTATGAATTATATAATTATTTTAAAAATAAGTAAGAAAATATTATTGATTTTTATATTAATATTTATTAATTTATATGCAAATTATTTTGGTGATTGACTAAATTCATATAATTAAGAAATTATAAAAAATCAAATGAACTTTGGAGAAAAGCTTGTAATTTATAAGATATTACTTCTTGTTATAATTTAGCACTTTTATATGTTAATGGTGTAGGTTTAAGACAATACTATAAGAAAGCAAGTAACTTTACTCAAAAGCTTGTACTACTAGAGATTCAATTGCTTGTAAATATTATAAAAATTTAGATGAATAAGATTATTAATATACTGTAAATTCACATTAGAAGTTCAAGGTTTAAGAAGTCAAGATAGTAAGGTTATTTGATATTAAAATAAATTAGGCAAAAAAAAGGGAGGAAATCGTCATTTCCTCCCAAAATTATAAAATAATTGAATAATACATTATATTCAATCTATCACAACTACTGTGAATTATTTGAATGTGTCTTCTTTAACAATACTAAGAATGAATAACCTCAATCATTTGCACCTCCACATTGTTTTCTTACTTATATTATAACATCATTCTACATTAAACTTTGCTTAACTATAAGTAAATAAATAAACTTTAACTATATTATATAATAATCTAATATATTATTTAAAAAATATAAAGGATTATTATGATTGTTTATTTAAATGGAGAGTATGGAGATGAGAAAGAAGCTTATGTTCTAACACAAGATAGAGCTTTTGTATTTGGTGATGGAGTTTATGAAGCTTTTAGAATCTATAATAATAAAATATTTAAACTAGTTGAACATAAAAAAAGATTTCAAAGATCATTAAATGAATTAAAAATAGATTTTAAGATAAATACAGAGATTGAAGATATTTTTGAAAATTTATCAAAAATGAATAAGTATAAAAACAAAGAACAATTTTTATATATTCAAATATCAAGAGGACTTAGTAAAAGAACTCATCATTTTTCACACCTAAAAGTAGACATTGGTATTTATGCTTTTTTAGTGGAGAAAGAGATAGATTTAAATGCATATATAAATGGTATTAGTGTTTGTACAACAGAAGATATTAGATGGGCTAGATGTGATATAAAATGTATTTCTTTAGTTGCTAATTGCCTTGCTAATGATTATGCTAAAGAAAAAGGATATGAAGAATCTTTATTTGTATTAAATGATTTAATAACAGAAGGAACTCATACAAATGTATGTTTTATAAAAGATAATATACTTTATACTCATCCTAAAACAAATAGAATATTATCTGGAATTACAAGAGAACTTGTTTTAGCTTTATGTAAAAAGAATAATATTAAAGTAATTGAAAATGCTATTAATATTAAAAAACTTAATGAAATTGATGAAGCTTTTTTATTAGGAACAGTTGGTGAAATAACACCTATTATTAAAATAAATGATATTTCTTTATCTTTTTCAAAACCTGGCCCTATTACAAAAAAACTTCAAAAACTATTTAGAATAGAAACGAAAAAATAAAGAAAAATAAATTTCTTTATTTTTCTTGTACTGTTTCTTTAATAATGTCTTGCATTTCTTTTTCAACATCAGAGCTAATTTCTAAATCTTCTTTTGTAATTGCTCCAGCTTTTGGATCATTAAATACACTTTCATCTAATTTACCTTCGCTTTGTGAAACAATAACAGAAACAACAGCATCACCTGATACATTAACTGCTGTTCTAATCATATCAAGTAATCTATCAACACCTAAAATTAATCCAATACCCTCAACAGGCAAACCAACTTGTGCAAATACCATTGATAACATAATTAATCCAACACCAGGAACACCGGCCGTACCAATAGACGCTAGTACAGACATTATAATTACAGTTAAATAACCTGAAATTCCTAATTCTACACCATAAACATTAGCAATAAATACAGTAGCAACACCTTGCATAATTGCAGTACCATCCATATTAATTGTAGCTCCAAAAGGAACAGTGAATGAACCTACTGAATTATTTACTCCAAGTTTTTTTGTAACTGTTTCAAGTGTTACTGGAATTGTTGCATTCGAACTAGAAGTAGAGAATGCAAATATTTGAGCACCTCTTAATTTTTTTAATAAAATAGAAATTTTTAAGTTTTTTGTGAAAACTTTAAATACAATCATAAGTGTTACAAATAAGTGAATTAATAAAGCAGCTACAAGTACTAAAACATATCCAGCTAAATCAGCTAAAAGTGATAATCCTAAGTCAGATATAGCTTTTGCTATTAATGCAAATACAGCATAAGGAGCTACTGACATAATAATATTAACCATATTCATCATTGCTTCATTAATAAGTTCAATACCTTTTACAAGTTTTTTTGCTTTTTTACCTATCATTAAAATAGATATACCTAATAATATTGCAAAAAAGATAATTTGTAACATTTTTCCAAATGCTAAAGCATTTACTGCATTACTAGGAATAATATCAATTAAAACTTGACTTAAAGCAGGAGCTTCTTTACCTATAAATGTTGTAGTTGTTGTTAAATTAGCACCTTCTCCAGGTCCCACAAGTGCAGCTATTGTAATAGCCATAGCAATTGCTATGGCAGTTGTAATCATATATAATATAAAGGATTTTCCTCCGACTTTACCAAGCGTTCCAATATTACCTATTCCACAAACACCTGAAATAAGAGAGAAAAATACTAAAGGCACAACTAACATTTTTAGTGCAGTTACAAACATTTTTCCAATAATAAAAAACAGTCCATTTACAAGATATTCATTTACAAATGAACCTGATGCATTTAACCCTGAAATGTTAATTACTAAACCTATTGTAATACCAAAAAGCATACCTAATAACACTTTTGTAGTTAAACTCATTTTACTGTTCGAATTTGACATTATAGATCCTTTTTTTAAATAATAAATTATATTATTATATATAAAAGGTTAAAAGTAAGTTTATTTATTATTATAAGTATTTTAATGATTCTATATGCATCTTGATGTATTGATCTTCAGACTCTTTTATATATTTATAAAAATCTACACCTTTTATATGCAATACAAATTCAAAATCTTCTTTTTTAAATTGTTCTAAATAAAAGTGAGTTTCTATAAATTTATCTTGATAAGATACAAATATTTTTTTATCAATATTCTTATTTATAAGTCCATCTTTTATAAAGTTATCACCAACTTCTAAAGCAGGGCAAGATTCATCAATATAAATGTCATTATCTATATTCGGGCTTAAAGGGTAAGTTCTACATACACTTGGTCTATTTTCATAAATTGAACACTTAGAATCTACTATATATTTGCACATTTCATATTCTTTATTTAAAATCAAACTTGCTTTTAAATATCCTAAATCTCCAAATGAAAATAATATAAGAAAGTTTTTATAAACTTTTTCAAAATCTTCTAATAATATTTGTGAAAAGTTAGAACCATATAAACCAGAACAGCATTTAGCCCCACAAGTTTCACAAGATGAGAAAGATATGTTTTTATTTTTTATATTTTCAAAGTTTTTCATAAAGTATAATATTGTAAGTTTAATTTTAATAAGCATAAATAAAGATAAAAAGGACTTTTTTAGTATTATTTATATATAATCTGAATTAAAAAATTATAAGGTTTGTATAATATGTGTGGAATTGTAGGATATATAGGAAATAAAAATACTCAAAAGATTTTATTAGATGGTCTTAAAGAATTAGAATACAGAGGATATGATTCAGCTGGAATTGCTTTATTAGATAACAATAAAATAGAAGTATTTAAAGCCTTAGGAAAACTACATAATTTAACAGAAAAAGTAAATACAAACGAAGAATATCCTTTAGGAATAGGACATACTAGATGGGCAACTCATGGAAAACCTACTGAGTTAAATGCACATCCTCATATGGGAGAATACTCATATGTAGTTCATAATGGAATAATTGAAAATTATAAAGAATTAAAAGAAGAATTAATGAAAGCTGGACATAAGTTTGTATCTCAAACTGATACAGAAGTAATTGTTCATTTATTCGAATTCTTTTATAATAAAACTCCAAATGCAAAAGAAGCATTTTTAAATACAATTGAAAAACTAGAAGGTGCTTACTCAATTTTACTTATCTCAAAAGTAGCTCCTGATAATATATTCTTCTTTAAACATGGGTCTCCTTTAATCGTAGCTCGTGGTTTAGAAGAAGGTGAAGTATTATTTTCATCTTCAGATTCTCCTTTAATTGGTTTATCTAATGAAGTAGTTTATTTAGAAGATGGTGTTGGTGGAATAGCTAACAAAGATGGAATAAACTTCTTTAATGATAATGTTACTTGGGCAGGATTACCTACTTCAAAACAATTTGCTCAAAAAGATGGATTCAGATTCTTTATGGAAAAAGAAATCTATGAACAAAGTGATGTAGTTACTGATTCTATGATAGGAAGACTAGGTGAGAATGAAATTTTATTTGATGAATTTCCTGCTTCACTAATTGATGGAATTGAAGAGATTAAAATCTGTGCATGTGGTACCTCTTTTCACGCAGGTCTAACCGCCTCTTACCTATTCGAGAGATTAGCAAGAGTGCGATGTTCTGTTGAAATTGCATCTGAATTTAGATATAAAGATCCATTATTAAACAAAAATACTTTGTTTATTGTAATTTCACAATCTGGTGAAACAGCAGATACTCTGGAAGCTTTAAAAATGGCGAAAAAAGCCGGACTTAAGACTTTAGTAGTTTGTAATGTAGATAATAGCTCAATGACAAGAGTAGCTGATGCTACAATTCTTACTCGTGCAGGAGTTGAGAAAGGTGTTGCTTCAACAAAAGCTTTCTCAACTCAAACAGTAGTTTTATGGATGATGTCTTTATATTTTGCAAATCATAAAAATACAATTACAAATGAAAAACTAGAAGAAGAAATTAAAGCTCTAAGAGAAGTACCACAAGCTTTAGTTATTCAAGATGAAATGCATGAAAAAACTAAAAGATTATCAAAAAGATATCTTCATGGTCATGGATTTTTCTTTATTGGAAGAGATGTATTCTTCCCCTTAGCTCTTGAAGGAGCTTTAAAATTAAAAGAGATTTCATATCTACATGCAGAAGGTTACCCTGCAGGAGAAATGAAACATGGACCAATTGCTTTAGCAGACCCTGAACTGTTTACTATTGCTTTAATGCCACAAAATCTTTTATATGATAAAATCAAATCAAATGTTGAAGAACTAAGTGCAAGAGATAGTACTATATGTTCAATTTCACCACTTGAATTTGATTTAAGTGATGATTTTATTAGAACAAAAAAAACTAATCATTATATGTTAGAGTTTTTTGAAATGTTAGTTGCTTTACAGTTATTATCAATGGAAATATCTGTAAGATTAGGTAATGATGTTGATATGCCAAGAAACTTGGCTAAATCTGTTACGGTTGAGTAATCGATTATTAACATAGGTAAAATTATCGTGCTGGAGTATTTCTTATTTTTTCTCCAGCTTATTAGAATCAAAAATAATGGAAAACAAACATGGAAAACCACTAAGGAAAACAAAAATGGAAAACAAAAGTCAATACTTATTTACAAGTGAAGTAGTTGCTCCAGGACACCCCGATAAATGTGCAGACATAATTGCAGATTCAATAGTTGATAGATTAATAATTGAAGATTCTAACTCTAGAGTTGCTTCTGAAGTATTTGTTGCAGGTAAGCATATTATTATTGGTGGAGAAGTTAAATCAAATGCAAATTTAAGTAACGAAGATTATATTAAAATTGTAAAAGATGCTTTAATAAAAATCGGTTATGATGGAACAAGTTCTTTTACAAGAGAACAATGTTTACACCCTGATGATATTGAAGTACAAGTTTTATTAAATCAACAAAGTCCTGATATTAATCAAGGTGTTGATCAAAACTCTGGCGAAATTGGTGCTGGTGATCAAGGAATTATGTTTGGTTTCGCATCTAGTGAAACTGCTGATTACATGCCTGCTGCTATTACTTATGCTAGAATGTTAAGTGATAAAGTTTATCATTATGCTTTAAATCATAATCATAAATTAGGAGTTGATATTAAAA
Source organism: Campylobacteraceae bacterium (assembly GCA_013215915.1). Taxonomy (GTDB): domain Bacteria; phylum Campylobacterota; class Campylobacteria; order Campylobacterales; family Arcobacteraceae; genus NORP36. Next base: position 27,403 of record JABSON010000003.1, read on the forward strand.
CTCAGGTTACGTTAGATTATGGAAATAAAGCAAACTTTGAGAATTGTAAACCTCAAAAAATTCATACAATTGTAGTTTCTGCTCCTTCTGTAGAATCTATGGATATTACTGAAGTAAGAACATTAATTCAAGGTTTAATTGATGATACTGGACTTCCTACAGATTTATATGATCCTAAAGATACAATTATTCATATTAACCCAACTGGTAGATATGTAAATCATTCATCTTTACATGATTCTGGTTTAACGGGAAGAAAACTTATTGTTGATTCATTTGGTGGTTATGCACCAATAGGTGGAGGAGCACAAAGTTCAAAAGATTATACTAAAGTTGATAGATCTGGATTATATGCAGCTAGATGGTTAGCTAAGCATATAGTTGCAGCTGGATTAGCTTTAAAATGTAATGTTCAATTATCATATGCAATTGGAGTAGCACGTCCTACTTCTTTATCTGTTGATACTTTTGGAACTTATACATCAGCAAATGATGATGTTTTATCAACATTTGTATTAGAAAACTTTGCTTTAACTCCTAAGTGGATTACTGATAAATTTGCACTTGATAAACCTAGTGCTGAAACTTTCCTTTATGCAGATGTTGCAGCACGAGGACAAGTTGGTCAAAGTGATTACCCTTGGGAAAAATTAGACGAATTAGAAAAATTCGAAGCTTTAAAATAAATATTATAAGGATATACAATGGATTTAAAAAACTTATTTAATAAAATTACATTTGATAGAAGTAAAAAAGAACAGCCTACAAAAAAAGATGCACCTTCACACTGGATTAAATGTCCTGAATGTTCATCTTTAATGTTCTTTAAAGAAGTAGAAGCTCAAGACAATATTTGTCCTAAGTGTAATTTTCATATGAGAATTGGGGCAAAAAGAAGAATTGAAATTTTATGTGATGAAAATACATTTGTAGAACATGATAGTTCTTTAAAACCAGTAGATCCTTTAAATTTTGTGGATAAAAAATCTTATAAAAAAAGAATTGAAGAAGCTAAAATTAAAACAGGAAGAAATTCATCTGTAATTTCTGGAGAAGCTAAAATAAATGCTGTACCTGTTCAATTAGTTATATTTGATTTTGCTTTTATGGGTGGATCTTTAGGTTCTGTTGAAGGTGAAAAAATTGTTCGTGCAATTAATAGATCAATTGAAAAGAATCAAGGTTTAATTATTATTTCTGCATCTGGTGGAGCTCGTATGCAAGAGAGTACTTTCGCTTTAATGCAAATGGCTAAAACTTCAGCAGCTCTAAAAAAATTAGATTCTGCAAAACTACCTTTCATTTCTGTATTAACTGATCCTACTTTTGGAGGCGTTTCTGCTTCTTTTGCATTCTTAGGTGATATTATTATGGCTGAACCAGGTGCTTTAATTGGTTTTGCAGGTTCAAGAGTTATTAAACAAACTATTGGAGCTGATTTACCAGATGGTTTCCAGCGAGCTGAATTTTTACTTAAAAAAGGTTCAATTGACATGGTTGTAAATCGTGCGGATATGAAAAAAACTTTAAGTGATTTGTTAACAATATTTTATTCAAAAGCTAGTTAATGTTAAAAACAAATTTTGAAGAAGTATTAGGTTTTTCACCTTTTACTTCTTCTAATTCTCTATATGCCCTGTGTGATTTCGAAACTCTAGTGAAAAAAAACTTATCTCTTTATGATTTTATTCTTTTATGTAAAAAAAATTCTGTTAAAATATTACAATATAGAGATAAAATATCTCCAAATTATCTTCAAATAAAACATTTAAAGATATTAAAAGATGAATTAAATATTCCAATTATTATTAATGATAAAATTGATTTAATTAAATATTGTGATGGTTTACATTTAGGGCAAGAAGATTTAATTAAAATTAATCATAATAAAATTATTGCAATTAAATTAATTAGAGCAAGAATTAAAAATAAGCTCTTAGGACTCTCAACTCATAACGAAATAGAGATATTAGAAGCAAATACACTTGATATTGATATGATTGGTTTAGGAGCTTATAGAGCTACTCAGACAAAAGATATAGATAATATTTTAGGTGAGAATATTTCATACCTGGCAAAAATGTCAAAACACCCAGTTTGTATTATTGGTGGGGTTAAAAAAGACGATTTAGTAAATAATGCAAATTTTAATGTAGTAGGAAGTGATTTATATGAGTAAAATTAATATTTACCAAATAGCAAAAAATTCAAAAGATGATTATGAACCAATAATCAAAGATTTTATAAAAATGTCTTCAAAATATTCAAAAGTTCAGATATTTAATTTATTTAATAAACAAATAGGAAAAGCTCAAACAATTTCAGACCTTGAAGCAAAAAAATCATATTCTGAAGTTTTTGAACCTCATTTATCAAGTGGATATAATATTGCTTTAGATGTCTTAGGATCTAAAATTGATAGCTTTGAGTTTGCTGAAATTATCTCAAAACACTCAACTATTAACTTTTTTATTGGTGGAGCTTACGGATTTGAAAAAGAATTTTTGCATAAATGTGATAAAAAAATATCTCTTTCAGAGCTGACTATGGCGCATAAAATTGCAAATATAATGCTTTTGGAACAAGTTTTTAGAAGTTTATGCATAATTAATAATCATCCGTATCATAAATAATTAATATTAAGTTTAGTATAATACGCAAAATTTAAAAACGAGGTATACTTTGGCTAATAAAAAACATATCGAAGAGTTAAGACTTACTCTTCTAGAAAAAAAAGAATTAATAATCAATAATATCAACGATAGTAGAGATAGTATTAATTCATTAAAGAATTCTGAATGTAATGATGAATTTGATTATGCAGAAGTATCAAGTGATTCATTTAAAGAAGGTATAATTGCAGATCAACAAATTGCTGAACTTAAAGAAATAGAAGAAGCTTTAAAAAGAGTACAAATTGGTACTTATGGTATTTGTGATATGTGTGATGAAGTTATTGCACTTGGTAGACTAAGAGCTAAACCATTTGCAAAATTTTGTACTCCTTGTAGAGAGATATATGAGGAAGAAAATCAAAAATAAAGGATAAAATATGGGACTAAAGAAATATATAATTTCTTCAATATTATTAATAATCATTATAGCAGGTTATGTTTTTTCGCTGGAGGCTAATGATTATACTATTGTAATATTGGATAATACATTTACATTTCCTATTGCTGTTTGGGCAATTATCCCAGTTGTTATTCTATTTGTTGCATCGATATTTCATATGCTGTTTTATGGGTTTAGAACTTTTCTAAATTCTAGAGCAGTTGAAAAAGATGAAAAAAATATTGTAAATTTATTAAAAGAAACATTATTAGAAAATCAAAACAAGATTAAGTTTAAAACTAAAACTTTTATTGATTTATCTAGTATTTTGTCTCAACTTACTTTTGATGTAAAAAATGACTTTGATTCAAAAGATAAAGATTTAAATGAAATTATTTCATTAATTTCTAAAGTTAATGCAGGTGAATCTGTTTCTTTAAAAAATTATAAGTTTAATAAACAAGGTTCAATTGTAAAAAAGAATTTAATTAATAAAATTAATTCGGAAGTTGATTATGCACTTGATGTTATTAAAAAATCTGATACTTTCTCTTCCGATATTGTAAAAGTTGCTTTTTTACATGTTTTAAAAGAAAAATCAATGACTACAATTAATAAAATTTTATCTTATGTAAATCTAGATAAAGAAATGACTCTATCTTTATTTGAAAAAGATAAAGAAAATGCTGATTTTTCTATTGGATTTGAAAATATCAAAAAATATGCAAAAGAAGCTAATTTAGATAAAAAAGAATATATTTCTTTGTTTAAACTATATAAAGATACTTTTACTCCTGATGAGTTAATTAAACTTTATGAAGAATTGTCTTGTGAAGATGAAAATTCAAGTGAAGCCTATTTATATATTTTATTTGAATTTGAAATGATTGATACTTTAAGAGAAGTATTAGATGCTACAAGCGACAAAGATTTTAAAGCCTTTAGAGCTTTATTAGATTTAAAAGACAATTCAAAACACTATACTTTAGAAACAATTAGCTATAATATTTAATGAAAAAACTAGACTTTACAAAATCACTAATGGTATTAGCGCCATTAGCTGGTTATACAGACCTTCCCTTTAGACGCGTTGTTAAAAAATTTGGTGTAGATTTAACTATATCAGAAATGATTTCCTCAAATGCATTAGTATACAAATCAGAAAAAACTTTAAAAATGATTGAAAAACACGAAAGTGAAGATCCTTATTTTGTTCAAATAGCTGGTAATAAAGCTGAATTAATAAGAGATGCAGTTCTTATTTTAAATGATGTTGATGGTATTGATGGAATCGATTTAAACTGTGGCTGTCCCGCTCCCAAAGTATTTAATCATGGATCAGGTTCAAACCTCTTAGGTGATTTAAAAAAATTAGAAGAAATGTTATTAACTATTAAAAAATATAGCACAAAACAATATTTTTCTGCAAAAATAAGAATTGGTGTTGACGAAAAAATACCTGTAGAAATTGCAAAAGTTGTTGCTGGATGTGGTGTTGATTTAATTTCTGTTCATGGAAGAACTAGAGCTGGAAAATATAAAGCTCCTGTTGATTATGATGCAATTAGACAAATTGTTGAAGCTGTTGATGTTCCTATTATGGCTAATGGTGATATTAAAGATTATGCAAAAGCAAAAGAAGTATTAGAATTTACTGGTGCTGCTGGTGTTATGATTGGACGTGGTGCTATTGGTAAACCTTGGATATTTCATCAGTTAAAAAACAATGAAGAAGATATTTCTGAAGAATTTAAAAGAGAAATTATTTTAGAACATTATGATTCTGTTCTTGATTATCATGGTGATCATGGTGCTATTATGTTTAGAAAACTTTTACATTCTTATTCAAAAGGATATAAAGGTGCTTCAGAGTTTAGAGATATAATCAACAAAGTTTCTGATAAACATATTTTAAGAGATACAATCGCTTCATTTTTTGAAAACACAGAAGTACAATTATAAAAGGAATATTTTGCAAGAATATTATTATGAGTTAACAATACAAGCTAAAGAAGATTTAAATTTATTCTTAGATTTAATTACTGCTTTAAGTGATGATGCATTAGAAGAGTGTGATGATTCAATTATTATTAGAAGTGAAGAAGATTTAAAAGAAATCGAATTTGGTATTAATGAATTTGCAAAAGCAATGAATCTTAAGTGCAAAGTTATTCTAGAAAAGAAAAAGAATGAAGATTGGATTAAAATTTATCAAGAATCTGTAAAAGCAATTGCAGTTGGTAAATTTTATGTAAGACCCCAATGGTGTGAAGCAGATAAAGATTTAATTGATATTATTATTAATCCAGCTTTATCATTTGGTTCTGGTCATCATGAAACAACAAATGCTTGTTTAGAAGCTATTTCTAAGTATGTTAAAAAAGACAATTCTGTTATTGATATTGGTTGTGGTTCTGGTATTTTAGGAATTGCAGCTTCAAAATTAAACGCTTACGTTGATATATGTGATACGGATGAAGTTTGTATAAAAGATAGTGAAGTTAACTTTTCATTAAACAATACTTCATACAATAATGCTTGGGTTGGATCAGCTTTAAAATCTTCTAAAGAATATGATATTGTTATTGCTAATATTGTGGCAGATGTATTAGTTATGATATCAAAAGATTTGAAAAAATGTATAAAAAAAGATGGTATATTAATTATGTCAGGAATTTTAGATAAACATTTAGATAAAGTATTAAAGAAATTTAAAGATTTAACAATTGTAGAAACTATTCAACAAAATGAATGGTGTACACTTGTTCTTAAAGGAAATTAATTGAGTAAAAATAATAATCAAGATAATAATAATAAAAACAACAAAAATGGGAATTTTTTTAATAATAACCCCCTAATGGTATTTGTTTTATTTTCAATGGTAACAATATTAGCTTTTAAAGCTTTGTTTCCAGAAAATCAAGCAGGATTGAATAATTCAAATATGCAAGCATTTGGATCTACTAAGAGTAAAACAATTGCATATTCTGAATTGAAAAAGTTAGTGGCTAACAATCAAATTCAATATGTATCAATTGGTAATACTTACATTAAAGCAGTATCAAAAGGTTCTGGTGGTCAGAAAATTACTTATACAGCTAGAAGAGTGATTCCTGATGAAACATTAATTAAAGCTTTAGAAGAAAAAGAAATTAATTATGGTGGAGTTTCTGAAGAGAACTTATTATCTGATATTTTATTTGGTTGGATTTTACCAATATTTATATTTTTTGCTATTTGGATGTTTTTATCTAAAAAGATGTCAAAATCTATGGGTGGAGGAGGCGGAGGTCTTCTAGGAATTGGATCATCTAAAAAGATGATTGATTCAGAAAAACCAAACGTTAAATTTGAAGATATGGCAGGAAATAAAGAAGCAAAAGAAGAAGTTTCCGAAATTGTAGAATTTTTAAGAAATCCTGACAGATATGTAAAATTAGGGGCTCAAATTCCTAAAGGTATTTTACTAGTTGGACCTCCTGGAACTGGTAAAACTTTATTAGCTAAAGCAGTTGCTGGTGAAGCAGAAGTAGAATTCTTAAGCGTTACTGGATCTTCATTTATTGAAATGTTTGTAGGTGTAGGGGCAAGTAGAGTTCGAGATTTATTCGAACAAGCTAAAAAAGTAGCTCCTTCTATTATTTTTATTGATGAAATTGATGCAATTGGTAAATCAAGATCATCTGGTGGACCAATGGGTGGTAATGATGAAAGAGAACAAACTCTAAATCAATTATTAGCAGAAATGGATGGATTTAGCTCAGCAGGAGCTCCTGTAATTGTATTAGCAGCTACAAATAGACCAGAAGTTTTAGATGCAGCTCTTTTAAGACCAGGTAGATTTGATAGACAAGTTTTAGTTGATAAACCTGATTTAGAAGGTAGAATTGAAATTTTAAAAGTTCATATTAAAGATGTGATTTTAGCAAAAGATGTTGATTTAAGAGAAGTAGCTGTTATGACTGCTGGTTTAGCAGGTGCAGATTTAGCAAATATTATTAATGAAGCAGCACTTTTAGCAGGACGAGCTAATAAAAATCAAGTTGAAAATGAAGATTTTAAAGAATCTGTTGAGCGACAAATTGCTGGTTTAGAGAAGAAATCAAAAAGAATTTCTCCTAAAGAGAGACGAATTGTAGCTTATCACGAATCAGGACATGCTTTAATGGCTGAGATCACAAAAGGTGCTAAGAAAGTAAATAAAGTATCTATTGTACCTCGTGGACTAGCTGCTTTAGGTTATACACTTAATACTCCTGAAGAAAATAAATACTTAATGCAAAAACATGAGTTAATTGCTGAAGTAGATGTTTTATTAGGTGGACGTGCTGCTGAAGAAGTATTCATTGGTGAAATTTCAACAGGTGCAGGTAATGATTTAGAGAGAGCGACTGATATTATTAAATCAATGGCTTCTGTTTATGGTATGAGCGATATTGCTGGACTTATGGTATTAGAAAAAAGATCTAATCAATTCTTAGGTGGACAATCTCATAAAGATTTCTCTGATAATATGGCTATGAAATTAGATTCTCATATTAAAGATACTTTAACTCAAAGATATGAAGTTGTACTTCAAGCTTTAAGAGATAATAAAGAAGCAATTGAACAAATGACAGCTGAACTATTAGAAACTGAAGTTATTTCTGGAAAAAGAGTTCAAGAAGTTATAAGAGAAAACGGTGGAGTTGTTTATGAAGATGAAGATTTACATTCAGATGCTGTAAAAAAAGAAGATAAAACTTCTGAAAAAGAAGAAACTATTGTAACTAAAGATGAAACTATAGATTCATCTTCAGATAAACCAAGTTCTCCGACAGTTTAATGATTAAGATGCTAAAAAATCTAATATTAAGAGAATCATATAAAAAGATACTTTGTTTATTCATTGTATCTTTACTGATTGATATTTTTATTTCAGGTTTTTTAGCAAACCTTTTATATTTTTATACATTGTTCACTATTTTTGTATTTAGAAATACTGCTATAAAAATTAAAAGTACTAATAATGTACTTTCTCCTATTAATGGTGAAATTTCTGCAATTGATTATAAAAACAATAAAACTATTATTTACATTGATGTTTGTATTTTTTCTCAACATACATTTACAGCTCCTATTAATGCAAATCTTACATCTTTAGTAAAAAGATCTGGAATTAATTTAGATACTAATACTTATTTAGCAAAAGATTTAAATACAAAAATTACTTTTGATATGGGTAATTTAAATATTATTTTATTAGAAGATCATTGTTCAATGGGAACTTATATCAATTCATCTAATTCTTCTTTTAAACAAGGAGAAAAGATTGCTATTTTTACTTCTGGAAAAGTTATTATAACTTTAGATAATAAAATTAATACATCTTTGAAAATTGGACAAAAAGTTTATTCTTCAAAAACAATTTTAGCCTAAGAAAAATGCAAAAATAATTTACTAATTTTACTTGACAAATAATTTATTATTACATATAATTAATTACTTACAAAACAGGAGAGTAAAATGAAAATCTTTAATTTCAAAAACAACCATTTCATAAAAAGTGTAAATACTCTTCAACTCTTAAATAAATCACTCTGATATAACAAATTAATCGTTTAAAAATTTTCTTAGTTTTCTTTTTACTTAAAAAAAGATATAATAATTTACATATAAAAAGGTATATATTATGGATAAAAATAGGATTATAGTATTTGATACTACATTAAGAGATGGTGAACAAAGCCCTGGCTGTTCAATGAATACAGATGAAAAAATAAAAGTAGCACTTCAATTAGAAAAATTAGGGGTTGATGTAATTGAAGCTGGTTTTGCTGCTGCTAGTCCTGGAGATTTTGATGCAGTTTCTCAAATTGCTAACTTAATTCAGAACTCTTCTATCTGTTCTTTAAGTAGAGCAATTGATAATGATATTAAACAATCAGGACTTGCAATTGCAAATGCTAAATTAAAAAGAATTCATACGTTTATTGCAACTTCACCAATTCATATGAAATATAAATTAAAAATGAGCGAAGCTGAAGTTATTAAAAGAGCTGTTCATGCAGTTGAATATGCGAAAACTTTTGTAGATGATGTTGAATTTTCACTTGAGGATGCAGGTCGATCTGAAATTCCATTTATGAAAGAAGTAATGGATGCAGTTATTCAAGCAGGAGCTAGAACTATTAATTTACCTGATACTGTTGGATATAGATTACCTAGTGAGTTAGGTGCAATGGTTAAAGAATTATCTGCTTTTGCAGGAAATAGAGCTATTATTTCTGTTCATAATCATAATGATTTAGGACTAGCAACAGCTAATACAGTTGAATGTATTATGAATGGTGCTAGACAAATAGAAGTTACAATGAATGGATTAGGTGAGAGAGCAGGAAATTCTGCTTTAGAAGAAGCTGTAATGATTTTAAAAACTAGAGCTGATATCTTTGGTGATTTATATACAAATATTAATACAAAAGAGCTTTATCCAACTTCAAGATTAGTTGCTAACATTACAGGTGTTGAACCACAGCAAAATAAAGCAATTGTTGGTAAAAATGCATTTGCACATGAAAGTGGAATACATCAAGATGGAATGCTTAAAAATAAAGAAACTTATGAAATTATGAGACCAGAAGATGTCGGTGTTTATAAAGAATCAACATTGATTTTAGGTAAACATTCTGGAAGGGCTGCTTTTAGAGATAAAATTGAACACTTAGGTTTTGACAAAGTAAGTGATGAAGAATTAAATACTGCATTTATAAGATTTAAAACTTTAGCTGATAAGAAAAAAGAAATTACTGATGATGATATTAGAATGTTAATTACTGATGAATCTTTAAATCAGCATAAAACATATGAGTTAATTGATTTACAAATTTCTGACTGTTCTAATGGAGTTCCTATGGCTGCTGTTACTATTAAATATAAAGATGAACTTTTAAGAGATGCAAATATAGGAGAGGGTACTATGGATGCAATTTTTAAAACTATTGATAGACTAACAGGTTATAACGGTAAACTTCATGATTATAAAGTAACTTCAGTTACAGAAGGAAAAGATGCTCTTGCTAAAGTAATTACCAGAGTATCTTTTGATAATGAATCTGCTTCTATTGTAGGACATGGATTAAGTATTGATACAATGTCTGCTACTGCAAAAGCTTATTTAGGATCAGTAAATTCTTATGTATCTCAAATACAAAGAATGAATAAAACTAATACTCACCAAGTTTAAAAAAGAGATTTTCTCTTTTTTAAATCTATATAAAGACTCACAAAACTTATTTTATTTCAAATAATTACTTATTTAATACATTCAGCAAAAAAACTGTAACATACGCTAAATATTTATATAATTAAAATTATTTATAAAAGGAGAAGAGATGTTACAGTTTAACTTTTTTTTAAAGTTGTTAAAAGAATCTTTTAGAGATTTGATACCTATTGTTATAGTAATATTATTTTTCCAATTAGCTATTATACAATCAGTGCCATCAGATTGGATGACTACTACTATTGGATTAGTAATTGTTGGAATTGGTTTGGCTATTTTTTTACAAGGTCTAGAAATTGGAATATTTCCAGTAGGTGAAGGATTAGCACGTGATTTTGCAAAATCTGGATGGACTACTTGGATTCTAATTTTTGGTTTTTTAATTGGTTTTGGTACTACTATTGCTGAACCTGCTTTAGCAGTTATTGCTGATAAAGCTGCTTCTATTTCAGCAGGAAGAATTGATGCTACAGTCTTAAGATTAGTAGTTGCGGCTTCTGTTGGATTTGCGATACTTGTTGGTGTTCATAGAATTATTAAAGGTTATGCAATTCACTATTATATTATCTCTGGATATGTAATTGTTGTAAGTATTACTTTTTTTGCACCTTCTGAAATTATTGGACTTGCTTACGATTTAGGTGGAGTTACGACCTCTACTGTTACAGTTCCTCTAGTTGCTGCTTTGGGAATTGGACTTGCTACTTCAATTAAAGGAAGAAATCCTATTATTGATGGATTTGGTTTAATTGCTTTTGCTTCATTAACTCCAATGATTTTTGTACAAATTTATGGAATTGCAGTATATAATCTTGTTGATGCAAAAGAAGTTGCTCAAGTTCTTGTGCAAGCAAAAGTTTCATCTTCTTTAGATATAAGTCTAAATAGTTTAATAGCTGGACTTATTGATGTTGTTAAAGATGTTGTTCCTATTTTAGCAATTATTATGTTTTTCCAATATGCAGTACTTAAAAAAAGAATTCAGAATCTTAAAACAGTTATTTTTGGTTTTGGACTTGTTATTTTAGGTTTATATGCATTTATTTTAGGTTTAGAGTTAGGTTTATTTAAACTTGGTGAAACTATGGCTTATGAATTAACTCAAAATTCATCTGTTTATATAATTTATGCTTTTGCATTTTGTATCGGTTTCTCAACTACAATGGCAGAACCTGCTTTAATGGCAATTGCAAAAAAAGCAAAAGATATATCAGATGGCAAAATTAATGATTTTGCTTTAAGATTATTTGTAGCCTTTGGAGTTGCATTTGGTATTGCTTTAGGTGCATTCAGAATTGTTGATGGTGGACATATTCATTACTACATTATTGTAGGATATTTATGTGTTATTATTTTAACTTTTATTGCTCCTAAGTATATTATTCCTATTGCTTATGATTCAGGTGGAGTTACAACTTCTACAATTACTGTTCCACTAGTCGCAGCACTTGGTATTGGATTAGCTTCTAATATTCCTGGACGATCTCCCTTAATTGATGGATTTGGTTTAATTGCTTTTGCTTCATTATTCCCAATGATTACGGTTATGCTTTATGGTATACTCTCTGAGAAACTAGGTGTTAAATCTGATACAGAAATCGAAGCTGCTAATATTCTAAGAGATACTTTAGTTGATGCTGAAAATATGGATCTTGCAACTATTAATATTGATGGAAGCGATAGAAGACATTCTCTTCCTATGGACTTTTCAGTTGTTGTAATAATAGTTCCAATGGATAAAAAAATTGATGCAATTGCAGCTGCTCATAAAGCTGGAGCTTCTGGTGTAACTATTCTTAAAGCTGATGGAATGGGACTTGGGAAAATGGATAACTTTTATAGAACTTCATTTGATGCAAATGATGCTTTATTAATGTTTATTTTACCTCAAAGTTTAGTAAATCCAGTTATTAAATCAATTATACATTCACTTCATATTACAACTACAGGAAAAGGTATAGCATTTGCTTTTCCTCTAAGTCATATGAAAGGGATTTCTTTATCAAGACATGAGATTTTTGAAAATAGAAAAGATCATAAAAACCCAGTGAATAATCCTACTAAAGAAGAAGAAAAAGATGATGAAAGAAATAAAAAATCTTGATGAAGTAAATAATATAATTAATACAGGGAAACCTGTATTATTATATTTCTCAGGTGAAAACTGTTCACTATGCCACGCTCTTAAACCTAAAATAGAAAAGTCTTTTAAAGACGATCTTCCAAAACTTGAAATATTAGAAATAAAAACTGATGTACATAAAGAACTTACAAGCCATTTTACGGTATTTTCTTTACCAACTATACTTGTTTATTTTGACTCAAAAGAGTTCAAAAGAATTGGCAGAAATATATCTGTTCCAATTTTTACACAAGAAATTAAAAGAATTTATGATTTATATGAAGAAGCTAATCTTTAGTTTTCTTCAAATATGTGAGGAAATATGAAAAGAACTTTATTAATATTTTTAATTGTTTTTATTTTAATGCAATTTATACAATTAGATGAAACAAACCCCAATCAAAATAAAAGTGATGAAATACAGGCACCTATTGAAATTATGACAATGTTTAACAATTCTTGTTATGCTTGCCATTCAAATCAAACAATATGGCCTATTTATAGTTCAATTGCACCATTTTCATGGATAATTAATTCGCATGTTAAAAATGGCAGAAAAGCTTTGGATTTTACATCTTGGGAGAAGTATTCTGAAGAAGATAAAAAACTTAAATTAAAAGCAATTTATAGAACTGTATATGCAGCTATGCCTTTAGCTTCATATGTATCTTTACATGAAGAAGCAGCCTTGAGCAAAAAACAAAGAGAAAAAATTAGAGCTTGGACAGGAGTTAGAAGATAATGATAAATCTTGAAGTAAAAGAATTATTAGAAGATAGAACTAAGCTTTTAACTATAACTTATTTTAAATTACAAAAATTATTTGAAAAAAAGTATGGAAAAAATACTGTAGTTTTAATGGAGATAGGAACGTTTTTTGAAGTATATGAAGTAAATAATGATTCCTTACAAATTGGTAAAGCTAAAGAAATTGCAGAACTTCTTAATATTCAATTAACAAGAAAAAATAAATCTATTTTAGAAAACTCACAAGAAAATCCAATTATGGCAGGAGTTCCTGCAATTGCGTTTGATAAACATTTAGCCAGAATTATAGGTGAGCAAAAATATACTGTTGTCATTATTAGACAAAGAGGAACTCCCCCTAATGTAAATAGATACTTGGACACAGTTGTTTCTCCTGGAACAAATTTTGATTTTATAATTGATCAAGATGAAAATAATATTACATCTTTATGTGTTGATATTAATAAAGGTATTTATTCTGTTGGATATTCTGCTATTGATGTTACAACTGGAAAGTGTTATTATAATGAAGTTCATGGAACTAGTGAAGATAAATATTATGCTTTAGATGAGTGTTTTAATTATATGAATATGCATAAAACAAATGAAGTAATATTGAGTTTTTGTGATAAAAGTATAAATCAAAAAGAAATTATTGAATACATAGAACTAAGCCTAAAAACTTTTCATATTTCATCTTTTAGACCTAAAATTGTTTATCAAAATGAATTATTTAAAAATGTATTTAATATTGAATCTTTACTTACTTCAATAGAGCATCTTGATATGGAAAGAGTTCCTTTAAGTACTGAGTGTTTAGCTATATTAATTGATTTTGTGATATCTCATGATGATAAAATTATCCAAAAACTTTCAACACCTATTAAATTAGATGTCTCAAAATATATTTACTTAGGTAATAACGCATTAGAGCAGTTAAATATAATTGAAAGTTCTCATAATCCTTCTTTAATTAAATTAATTAATAATACTTCAACTGCTATGGGAAAAAGACTATTAAAAGAGAGATTATCTCATCCTGTGAAAGATGAAAAAGAATTATTAAGAAGATATGCTTTATCTAAAGATTTATATGATTACCATGCACCAATTGAGAGTGAATTAGCTAATATTTATGATATAGAAAGATTAACAAGAAGAATTAAATTAACAAGACTTCATCCTTTTGAATTAAATTATTTATATGATTCACTTTTATCAATAAAAGAAGTTGTAAAGTTTATGGAAAATTATAAGTTTTTTAGCTCGCCTTGTACATCTGCTGAACTTGCTATTTTTATTGAATCAATTGAATCTACATTTGATTTAGAGATAAGTGGTAAGTTTATGCTTAAAGATATTGACCATAATATGGTTCATCATGGAATTAATTCACAAATTGATGAATTAATGTCTGAGAATGAAAGATTAAAAGATAAACTTGAACTTATAAAAGATCATATTTTATCATTTATGAAAAGCAAAGATAAATCATTTGTAAGTATAAATAGATTAGATAAAGAAGGATTTTTCTTAGGCCTTACAAAAAGTAGATTTAATTTAGTTAAAGATGAATTAATGAATTCACATCTAATTTTAGATGATGACTTACTTTTATTTAAAGATTTTAAAATTAAAATCCAAA
>JABSON010000030.1 GCA_013215915.1 Campylobacteraceae bacterium
TTAATAATCTTCTGGTTTTTAAGTGCTTTTATTTGTATTTATAATGAATTAGATGAGAGTTTAATTCAAAATGATATGAAATTAAATGAGAGGATTTCAAAGACTATTGATTCTGTAAAAGATTCTTCTTTATTTTCTACTTTTTCTTCTGATGATGTTGAAGAAAACGATAATAAAAAAGAAGAAAAAGAAATAATTGAAAATGAAGAAATCTCTAATGATATTAATATTGAAAATATTAATATTATAAAAGATGAAGATATTATTACTGCCACATCTGCTGCTAAAAATAATTTATTAAATTCTGAAGATAAATTAAAAGATACAGAAAAAAATGAACTTGAAATTACATCTTCAATTGAAAATAAAGAGATGGATAAAACTTCTGAAGTTAAGATAGAAGTTAAAGAAGTTAAGATAGAAGAAAAAACTGTTGATCCTATAGAGGTTCAAGAAAAAATCAATTTAATTTTAAAAACTAATAAAATATCTTTTAAAAGAATGAGTACAAGTCCTACTAAAAAAAGTAGAAAAACAATTTCTAATATTGCAAATATTTTAAAAGAATATAAGAACATTAAAATTGAAGTAGCTGGACATACAGATGCAAAAGGAAAAAAAGCTTTTAATATGAAGATCTCTCAAGAAAGAGCTAAAAGTGTTAAAAAAGTTTTAATTTCTTTAGGTATTGATGAAAAAAGAGTTTCTTCAAAAGGTTATGGTGAATCAAAACCTTTAGTTAAAAACAATGCTGGTTATTCTATTTTAAATAGAAGAGTTGAATTTAATATTATTAAGGAATAAGAATGACAGGTACAATTATAAACATATTAGTTTTCATGACTATTTCTTCAGCTATTGCTTTTTACTTAGGTTATATGTTTGGAACTACAAAAGCATATACTAAAAAAGTAAAACTTAATCCTATTTTTAAGAACCAATGTAATATCTATCATAAACCTTTAATTATGTCTTTACCTAAACGTGCGGGGAAAGATAATCTTACTGAAGTTAAAGGTATTAATGAAGCTTTAGAAAATGAACTTAACAAATTAGGAATATTTCATTTTGAACAAATTTCAAAGTGGACAAATAAAAATTTAGAATGGGTTGAAGTTTTTTTAGGAATAGAAAAACAAATATCTGATGAGAAATGGATTTCTCAAGCAAGTTCTTTATACTCAAAATCTTTAAAGAAATAGTTTAAAACTATTTCTTTAAATTATTATAATTCTTTTTTAGCATTTTCAATCAATTTATTTAGCTCTGTTTCGTAAAGTTTTGATAAATCAATACTAGAAGCTTCAAATCTTGTAACAAGTACAGGAGTTGTATTAGAAGCTCTAACTAATCCCCAGCCATTTTCAAAGTTTACTCTTACACCATCAATATCAATGATATCTTTAATTTTAGGCATAGAAGCTGGAGGGTTTTGTAATAATTCTTTTATTTTATCCATTAGTAAAAACTTTTCTTCATCGCTAGTTTCTACTTTAATTTCTTCACTTGAGAATACTTTTGGAAGTTTTGCGATTTCTTCATCTACTTTCATTCCATTTAAAATTAATTCTAAAATTCGAAGTGTTGCATATACAGCATCATCAAAACCGTAATATCTATCATTAAAGAAAATATGTCCTGAAACCTCAGCAGCCATATCAGCATTTACTTCTTTAATTTTTACTTTTAAGTTTGAATGCCCTGTTTTATACATAATAGCAGTACCAGTTTCATTAATTACATCATACATTACTTGAGTACATTTAACTTCACCAATAATTACTGGGTTCTTCATAGTTTTAGCAAATAATAGTGCTAAAATATCACCTTTAACATTATTCTGCTTAGTTAAAAAAGCAATTCTATCAGCATCACCATCATAAGCAAAACCATAATCAAATTCACCCTCAAGAGCTTTATATACTTCTTGTATATTTTCTTCAACACTTGGATCTGGATGGTGATTTGGGAATGTTCCATCTGGAGTAGTATATATAGCTTTATAGTTTAATTCTAATTTATCTAATATAGCAGTTAATACAGTATCCGCAACACCATTACCACAATCAAAAAATAATCTCTCACTCATACCTTTTAAATGTGAGAACTCTTTTATCATATAGTCTATATATACGCTTATTGTATCAATAGAAATAAAATCATCCCTAGAATCAATTATCATATCTTGATTCTCTATCATCTTAGAACCTAAATCAGTAATCTCTTCTCCAAAAAATGGTGCATTATTAATAGTAATTTTAAATCCATTATAAGGTGCTGGATTGTGAGAACCTGTAATCATTACAGAAGCATTAGCAGTAATACCATCAAACTCTTGATATGCTGCAAAATAATTAACACCAGTTGCAACCATACCCATTCCTAATACTTTACATCCAGCTTGATTAAAACCAGAACATAAATATGAGAATAGTTCTGGACTATGAGTTCTTGCATCATAACCTACAGCTACATAAGGTATTTTCATATTTGTTTTTTTAAGTATTTCAAGACCTAAATAATATCCAAGTAATTTAATACTTTTTTCATTTAAGTCATTCCCTACAATACCTCTAATATCATACTCTCTAAATATTGATTTATTAATCATTTAAAACCTTATTAAATTTTTTACTAATTGTAGCCAAATAGAGGTTTTAAATCCTTGAGTATGTTACAATTGATATATGAAAAATATTAAATTACTTATAGTTGATGATGATGAAATAACAAGAGAAAATATATGTGAATACTTGAATGATAAGTTTGAGTATATATATGAAGCCTCTAATGCTCATGATGCCTATAAACTATATATAAAATATAAACCAGATATTATAATTACTGATATACAAATGCCTAAAGTATCTGGTTTAGATTTAGTGCAAAGAATAAGAGAAAAAGACTCCTTAACTCAGATTATAATAATAAGCGCATACTCTCATAAAGAATACTTATTAAAAAGCATAGAGTTATCACTTGTAAAGTATTTGATAAAACCAGTATCTGAGAATGATTTAATATCTACACTTAATACCTGCTGTAAAAATATAGTAAAAGAGTCTATATATATACTAAAAGATAAGTATTCATTTGATTATGTTAATAAAAACCTATATATAGAGAAGACACTTATTAAACTTAGAGCTAAAGAAATAGCTTTACTAGAACTCTTACTTAAAAACAAAAATAGATATGTTAGTTATGAAGAAATAGAAGCTTATGTATGGTGTGATGATGTAATGAGTAAAGATGCTATTAAAACACTTGTTAAGAACTTAAAGGGAAAACTTCCACAAGCCTCTATATCTAACCTATCAGGATCAGGATATAAAATTGAATGCTGAAATAGCTGAGGTTTTATTATATGGAATAGTATACGGTATAGTATTTATGACTATAGTATCTACATTCGTTAGATATATATATTCAAAAGACTTAGTATATATATCTTATTGTCTTCTTCAAGTATGTTCCCTTATATATATACTCTCATATAGTAAGATGTTTAACTTTATATATATATATGAAGATATAGCCTTACTCTTAGCTTCTATTTTTGCGATAGTCTTTTCTTTAGCTTATTCAAAAGGTAGAATCTCTTTAAAACTTAATAATCAAAAAGAACTGTATATATATACTATCTTCACATCCCTTATAATATCAACTGCTTTTTACCATTATATTTTATTTGAATATCTTCCATATACTATTATCTATTTTATATTATCTATTACTTTACTATTTAATTTAAAAGAAAATATATATGCTAAATCTATATATGTTGTATCTTGGTCATGTATATGTTTATTCTTCTATTTTACTGGCTTTAAAGAGATATATATACAAAATACATATATAGACATAGTTCTTTTAGCTTTTGGTCTTGAAGCTCTTATATTCACTATTTCAATTTCTTATTCGTATAAATATTTACAGAATCAAAATATTGAGTACGAGAATCTTATATTACATCAAAGCAAACTTGCAAAAGCAGGAGAAATGATTGCAAATATATCACATCAGTTTAGACAGCCTTTAAATAATCTTTCATATATACTAATGAATATAAAGAAAGCATATAAGAAGAACACTCTAAGTAATGAATATATGGAGAAAAAATATAATCAAGCTTTTACACAAATAGAATACTTATCAAGAACTATTACGGACTTTAAAGAGTTTTATGAACCATCAAAGATTAAAACAGACTTTTTATTAAAAGAATCGATTACTAGAACACTTAGTATTATTTCATCAGACTTAGATAAACATAGAATAGAAATAGACTTTGATTTTTCTTTAAATGATGATATCTATATATATGGAATATCAAATGAATTATCTCAAGTATTATTAATTATATTATCTAATGCAAAAGATGAACTAAAGAATATAGAAAAACCACTTATAAAAATAAGAACGTCAAAAACACCAGCTGAGGTTATAATAGAAATAGAAGATAATGCTGGCGGAATTAAAAATATAAACTCATTATTTAAAGCATATAAAACTTCAAAAGAAGAAGGAACTGGTATTGGTTTATTTATGGCAAAAGAAATTATTGAAAATACTTTTGCAGGAAAAATAGAAGCTAAAAATATAAAGAAGGGTGCGATTTTCACCCTATATTTACCTAAATAAAGAATTTCTTGGATAAATAAAAGAAATAACTTTATGTATTTTTATACTTTCATCTTCTTTTATGAAAGCCGTAATATTTAGTTTTATAGCTGTATCTTTTGCATCAGATAAAAATAATCTTTTTTTTGCTTGCACTATAAATACTGTTTTTCTTCTTTTATTTGGTTCAAGGCTAATCTCTTTTAATCTTTTAATAGAAAAATCTTTATTATCTATTCTAATTTTATAAGTATATCTTTTATCTAAACGATTATGAAAAGAAAGAATATAATTATTACTTACAATTTCTCCTTTGATGTTATATAAAGAAGTTGTTTTATTAATATGTAAAATAAAAGGTTCTTTTTTCTGAGCTGTTACAAAAGCTAGAATTAAAGCTAAGGATATTGTAATCATATACATTACACTTTTTTTATTAAATAATTTTGTATATATATTATTAAATGTTTCATTTGGACTATTCCAAATAACAAGACTCTTTTTATCAAGTTTTCCCATTACGGTAGTACAGGCATCTACACATTCAAGACAGTTAATACACTCTATCTGAAGGCCTTTTCTAATATCAATATTAGCAGGACATATTTTTACACAGGCCTCACAAGTAGTACACTCAGAAGATGATTCCTCAAAATCTTTAATATTAAATATAGTTTTCTCAGCTTTTTTATAAATCTTTCCACCTCTATTATAATTATATAAAGCTTGAGTAGTATTTTTATCAAATAAAGCTGATTGCATCATTGCATATGGACACAAATATGTACAAAAGTTTTCTTTTAAAAATACAATATCATAAAATAAAAAAGCTGCAATTCCCAATATAAAAGAGTATAAAAGTTTATGATCATTTGGATTTTGAATATAAGAAAACAGATCTTCACTTGCTATAAAATATAATAAAAAGTTTAGAGAAATAATTAAACAAAGAATGAACCAAATAATTAAAGATAAGTATTTTTTTAGATATTTTGAGAGTTTATTATATTTAATATCTTTTTGTTTATTTTTAATCTTTCGTAGATCTAAAATAGTAGATTCAATTAAATCTCTATATATAGTTCTAAATATAGTTTGTGGACAGGCCCAACCACACCAAATTCTTCCTTTTATAGAAGTAATGGCAAAAATAAATAAAAACATAGACATTAATAAAAAAGGCATTATATATAATTCATCCATATTAAATGAAAGACCTAAAAAATGAAATACCATTTTATCAAATGATAAAAGTAAAAGATGATTTCCATTTATTGTAATAAAAGGCATAATCATTACAAAAAAAGTAATTATAATATATGAGATATATCGTTTATATCTGTAAGACATGAAAGACTCCTTAATAAAGAGTCTAAAGGAATAAAGTGTTCAAATGGTGGTATGAAAAATATTCTTAAAAAAGAATCTTTTTCTTTTCTAAATTAATTAAAAATTCTTTTACTTTAGGACCTCCACTTGAGTATCCAGATAGTTTTCCTGATGAAGATATAACTCTATGACATGGAATAATAATTATTATTTTATTCTTTCCATTCGCATTTGCGACTGCTCTAAAAGCTGAAGCTTTGTTAATATTTATAGCTTCTTCTTTATAAGATATTGTTTTTCCATAAGGAATATCACATAAAACTTTCCATACATTTTTTTGAAAAGTTGTTCCTGATACTTTAAAAGGAACAGTAAAAGAAGTTCTATGATGATGAAAGTATTCAAATAATTCTTTTTCTAAGAGTTCAAAGTCTTTTTTATTTTCTATAACTTCTGAAATATTATATTCTTTTTGTAAGAGTTTAATTTGTTCTTTTGCTATGTCTTTTTCATAATAAGTTAAAAGAATTAATTGTTTATTTACAATAGCTGCATATAAATCACCAATAGGACTTTTAATAATAGTAGTATAAATGATATTTTTCATAATAAACCTTTTTTCTTATATCTTAATGTCATTT
The DNA here is from genome assembly GCA_013215915.1 of Campylobacteraceae bacterium. Lineage (GTDB taxonomy): Bacteria > Campylobacterota > Campylobacteria > Campylobacterales > Arcobacteraceae > NORP36. The sequence goes on from JABSON010000030.1 coordinate 6,594, forward strand.
ATATATAGTATACTTAAATCTTGTAAGGATTGACTAATGGATTTATTGAATATTTTACTATTTTTAGGGGCTTCTTTTTTATTATGTTTAAGTCCAGGTCCAGATAATATATATGTTATGACAATTGGAATTACAAAAGGTAAAAAATCTTCATTTGTAACAACAATGGGTTTGTGTTCTGGTATTATTTTTCATACTCTTGCCGCAGCTTTAGGAATTTCACTTATTTTCCAAAACTCAGAACTAGCTTTTAATATTTTAAAATATCTAGGTGCTATTTATCTTTTATATATTTCATATCAAACATTTATTCATAGAAATGATATTTTACATATTTCTACAAAAGAAGAAAAAAAAGAATTGAAAGCTTTATATCTAAAAGGTTTTTTAATGAATATTTTAAATCCAAAAGTATCAATATTCTTTTTAGCTTTTTTACCTCAATTTGTAAATAGAAGTTCATCTTTAGAAATTTCTTCTCAAATGATTATTTTAGGACTAATGTTTTTATTTATGACTTTATTTGTTTTTACTTGTATAGGATTTATAGCATCTATTTTTGGAAAAAAACTTTTAGAAAAACCTATTTTTTCAAAAATATTAAATTATTTAACTTCTTTTGTATTATTATCTTTATCTCTTAAACTATTATTTACCAATAAATAAATTATAACTACATTATTTATTGATTTAATTATATTTAATTGAAGACAGATAACTTAAATATTATATAAAGATGTCTTCTTAATTTAATAAAATATTTTAAGGGTGATATGTCTGTATATAATGTTTTTTATGAGTTTGAAGATAAGAAGAAACAGTTTGTAAGTTTATTCTAAAACTTTCTATAAAACTAAAATAAGAGTATATTTACTCTTATTTTCTACTTTGACCATTTCCATATATTTTATATTTATATGTAGTTAAATCATTAATTCCCATAGGTCCTCTTGCGTGAAGTTTATTAGTAGAAATACCAACTTCTGCACCTAAACCAAATGATCCACCATCTGTAAATCGTGTACTTGCATTTGCGTATACACAAGCTGCATCAACAATATCTAAGAATTTATTAACTGTTGTATAGTTTTCACTTAAAATAGCTTCAGAGTGTCCTGAACCATATTTATTTATGTGAAAAATAGCTTCATCCACATTTTTAACTATTTTAATATTTAATTTATTAGCTAAGTATTCAGTATCATAATCTTCATGTTCACAACATTGAATATTTATATATTTTCTTGTACCTTCACAACCTTTTAACTCAGTGCCTTCAGACATAAAAGCTTCATATAAAGGTGGTAAAATATATGCTGCTATGTCTTTATGTACTAAAAGAGTCTCCATTGCATTACAAACACCAGGTCTTTGACATTTTGCATTTAATACTATTTCAATAGCTTTTTCATGGTTTGCATCTTTATCAATAAATGTATGACATAAGCCTTTATCATGTTTAATAACAGGAATAGAAGAGTTTTCTGAAATATATTTAATTAAAGCAGCTCCACCTCTTGGAATTATTAAATCAACATATTTATTTTCTTTAATTAATTTTGCAACACCTTCTCTTGTAGAATCTGGTAATAAAGAAATTGCATTTATAGATATTTTATGTTTTGCCAAAACATCTCTTAATACATTTGCTATTGCTAAGTTAGAATGTTGAGCTTCTTTTCCACCTTTTAAAACACAAACATTTCCACTTTTAAAACATAAAGCGGCTGTATCTGAAGTTACATTTGGACGGCTTTCATAAATAATAGCAATAACACCAATAGGTACTGATACTTTTTGTATATTTAAATTATCTTGTGTTACCCAACCATCAAGTACTCTTCCCACAGGTTCTTTTAAAGCAGCAATTTCTTTTATAGCTTGAGACATAGATTTTACTCTTGGAGCTGTTAATAATAATCTATCCATCATGTCAGTACTTAAGTTATTTGCATATGCTTCTTTAATGTCCTTATCATTATGAGTTATAATATAATCACAATGTTCAAGTAGAGCATCAGCCATTTCATTTAAAACTTTTGTTTTTATTGCAGAAGATAAACTAGCTACTTCATGAGATATTTTTTTTGATTCTTCTAAAAATTGTTTCATAATATTTCCTCTCTTGTATAAAAACATTTTAGCAAATTATTTTAATATAAAGACTGAAATTATTAAGTAGATAGGTGTATTGAGTGTGGAATAGAAAGAAAAGGACTTAAAAGTCCTTCTTCTTAGATTAGTGAGTTAATTTTATCAGTTAATGCTTGTTTAGAAGTTGCACCAATAATAGTATCAACAACTTCTCCATCTTTCATAAATAAAATAGTAGGAATTGATCTAATTCCAAATTTAACTGATAAATCTTGTTCTTCATCAGTATTTACTTTACAAATATTTGCTTTTCCGTCAAAATCTTCAGCTAATTCTTCAATTACTGGAGCAATCATTCTACAAGGTCCACACCATGGTGCCCAGAAATCAACTAAAGAAACACCCTCTTTAGTTGTTGCTTCGAAATTATCATTTGTTAAGTTAATATATTTACTCATTTTATAATCCTTTAAATTTAATAGGATTTTAGCAGTTAAGAAACCTAATGTCAAGTATGTACCTAAAAGTTATATAGTTACTTTTAGGTACCTATAAGCCATTCAGAGCTAAAATTATTAAAAGGATAAATGTATGGATAAAAAAGAATATAGCTGTTATTTTCAATTCTCAACTGACATAATAGGTGGAAAATGGAAAAGTATGGTTTTATGGTCTTTAAAAAATGGAATACAAAGAAATGGTGAATTAAAAAAAGCAATTCCTAAAATCTCTCAAAAAATGCTAACTCAGCAATTAAGAGAATTAGAAGATGTAGGAATTGTAAAAAGAATAGTTCATCCAGTTGTTCCTCCAAAAGTAGAATATGAATTAACAGCTTATGGTGCTAAATTAATTCCAATTTTAGAAGACTTACACGACTGGGGAAAAGATTATGCTCAAAATGTAAATATTGAGATAAATCTTTGTCCAGAGGCAAAATGTGGTGATTAGAATTTAATTAAATATCTTCCTGTTGCTTTTGAATTTAATATTTTCTCAAAAGCAAGAGGTATTTCTTTTAAAGATATTTCACTTGTTAATTCATCTAAAGTATTTATTTTAAAATCACTTGCTATTTTTTCCCATGCTTTAGTTTTTTTCTCAATGCTTGTTTCTACTGAATCAATACCAATTAATCTAACACCTCTTAAAATAAATGGAAATACATTAGTATTTAGTTCATATGATGATGTCAAACCACAACAAGTAACAACACCATTATATTTTATTTGTTTTAGTGCATTAGCTAAAATATCTCCACCAACAGTATCAATTAATCCATCGAATCTTTCTTTTAACATAGGTTTTTTATTTAGCTCTTCAAAAGTAGATCTTAGAATTACTTCTTTTGCGCCTAAAGATTTTAAATAAGGAATTTTATCTTCTTTTCCAGAAAGTGCAATTACTGAAAATCCTAGTTTTGCTAAGATTGCTACAGATATACTACCTACTCCACCTGTTGCACCTGTAACTAAAACTTCACCTTTTGTAATACCATTAGCTAATAATTCATTTACACTTAAAGCTGCTGTTAAACCAGCTGTTCCATAAATCATTAATTCTTTTAAAGATATGTTTGAAGGTTTTTTAATAATCCAAGAAGAAGGTACTTTTACATATTCGCTATGTCCACCATTTGTATTCATACCTAAATCATAACCAGTTACAATAACTTCTTCACCAAACTCAAAATCTTTTGAATTAGATTTATATACTATTCCTGCAACATCAATACCAGTAACATGAGGAAAAACTCTTGTTACACCTGGGTTACCAATTGATGATAAAGCATCTTTATAATTTAAAGATGAATAAGTAGTTTTAATAAGTACTTCATTTTCACCTATTTCTGGTATTTCAATTTCTTTCACAGCTGAAGTAAATTTTTTATCTTCAGATTTTTCAACTAAAAATGCTTTCATAATGGTCCTTTTATTTTATATCTATACTTTATCTTAAATGATATATAATAACAAGAACTTACATTTTACATAGGTACTATCTTTTTAGATAGTATTGAATATATAGTTCTTAAGGAATTAAATGAATAAAAAAATTGAAAAAGAAAGAGATATCTGTCCAGTAGAAACTGCAATAGAAGTCTTAGCAGGTAAATGGAAAATATTAATTTTATGGTATTTACGTCACGAGAAAAAAAGATTTAATGAATTAGAAAAACTATTACCTAATACTACTCAAAAAATGTTAATTCAAAAACTAAGAGAATTAGAAAAAGATGGAATTGTTCATAGAGAGGTTTACGCTGTCGTTCCTCCCAAAGTAGAATACTCTTTAACTACTTATGGACAAAGCCTAAAACCTATTTTAAAATCACTTTATTTATGGGGTGAAATACATAAGAATAAATAGTTATTTATTCTTTAATGTGCAAGTATCTAATGGAAAAAAGATATCTTTAATAATCAAAGCAAAAGAAATAAAATATAAAATATTTAAAATTATATCATTAGGATAATCTAGGTAAAGATATAAAATAGGTAAAAAGATTACTAAAGGATATTTAATAAAATAAAAGAAAAAAATTATTGTTCCATATAATTTGTTCATATTTATCCTTGTTTTTACTCTTGAAGTTTTCCATATCTATAAAATTTCTTTTTATATATTTTTCCTGCTTCTTCATATATGGTTTCAACTCCATGTTTTTTACCGTTTAAATAATAAGTTTTTACCATTAAAGCACCATTAGAATAATATTCTTTTTGAATACCATCTTTTATGTTTTTTAAATAAGTTATAGAGAATCTAGTTTTCCCGTTCTTATAGTATGTTTTTATTACTTTATGATTTGAAGATATTTTTTTATCATTAGAATCTATTTTAATAAAGTTATTTCCTAATTCTTTACTTAGAAGTTTTTTAGGATTTTGGAGACCTTGTAATAGTTCTAATACATTAATATCACTAGCTTTTAATGTTTTTTTCTTCTTCTTTTCATTATTATCTATCATATCATTTGAATCTAGTTTAATCCAATTTTTATCTGCATTTAAAGATATAAATAAAAACGCAATTATAAGTAAATATTTCATTTTCTTCCTATTTTGAGGCTTGTATTAATTCTTTTGTATAAGAATGAGTGGGATTTGAAAATAATTCTTTAACATAATTATTCTCTACAATTTTGCCTTCTTTCATTACAGCAACCCTATTACATATACTTTGTATTACTTCTAAATCATGTGAAATAAATATATATGTTAAATTATACTTCTTTTGCAAAGATTTTAAAAGTTCTAATAATTGAAATTGTACTTGTCTATCTAAAGCTGAAGTAGGTTCATCTAAAATTAATAGTTTTGGCTCTAGGATTAACGCCCTTGCAAGAGCAATTCTTTGACGCTGTCCACCAGAAAATTCGTGAGGAAATCTTTCTAGTGAATCTTTTGGCAAATCTACTTCTTTTAAAATATTTAAAACCTTTATCTCTTTTTCTTTTTTATTTAGTGATGTGTGAATATCAAGACCTTCTGAGATAATCTCAAAAATAGACATTCTGGGATTTAAAGAATTAAAGGGATCTTGAAAAACTATTTGCATTTTAGCTCTTAATTTTTGTAGTTCTTTTTTATGTAAATTCTTAATATTTATCTTATCAAAGTTTATTTCACCAGTACTATTAGTCAAAATTAAAATAGCCTGAGCAAGAGATGATTTTCCAGAACCACTCTCACCAATAATTCCAAAACTCTCACCTTCTAATAAAGAAAAGTTAACATTATTAACTGCTAAAAAATTATGAACAACTTTTCTAAAAAAACCTTTTGTAAGAGGAAAATTAACAGATAAATTTTTTATTTCTAAAATCTCTTTTTTATTTGTTTCATCAAAAGTATTAGCTTGTAAAACTGTAGATAAAAGCATTTTTGTATATTCATCTTTAGGATTTGCAAAAAGTTCTTTTGTTAGATTTTGTTCTTTTATAATTCCATCTTTAATAACATAAATATAATCAGAGTATTTTTTTACTACATTTAAATCATGAGTTATTAATAAAATTGACATTTGATATTCTTCTTGAAGTTTTTTAAGTAGTTTTAGTATTTGGTATTGAATTGTTACATCTAAAGCTGTTGTTGGTTCATCTGCTATTAAAAGTTTTGGTTTATTTGCAATGGCAATTGCAATACCAACTCTTTGCCTCTGACCTCCACTTAATTCATGTGGGTATGAATTAGAGATTTTTTCTAAATTACTATAAGCATCTAATTCAACTTTTTTTAATAATTCTAAAACTTTTTCTTCTAAAACTTTTTTTGAATATAGATTATGAACTTCTAGTATTTCTGATATTTGTTTAAAAACTGTATGCAAAGGATTTAGCGCAGTCATAGGTTCTTGAAAAATCATTGAAATTTCATTTCCCCTTAATTGTTCTAGGTCTTTATTACTTAATTCTAAAATATTTTTTTCTAAAAAATTTATTTCACCATTTAAATTAAAATTAGCTCCTCTTGGAAGTAAATTTAATATACTATGAGCAATCATAGACTTTCCAGATCCACTCTCTCCTACTAAAGCAATAGTTTGTGCTTTTTTAATATTAATATTAATATTTCTAACAATTATTAGTTTATCACTTATATTAATATTTAAATTCTTTATTTCTAAAATATTATTCATAATTTGCCTTATTTTTGTGCAATACGTGGATCTAGAGCGTCTCTGAATGCTTCACCTATAAATACTAATAAAGATAAAAGTAATGATAAAACAATAAAAGCAGAAATACCAAGCCAAGGTGCATGCATATTTGCTTTACCTTGAGCTAATAGTTCACCTAAACTAGGACTACCTGCAGGTAGTCCAAAACCTAGAAAATCTAAAGAAGTTAATGTTGTTATACTTCCTGAAAGAATAAAAGGCATAAATGTCATAGTGGCAACTATAGCATTTGGTAAAATATGTTTTTTCATAATATTAAAATCACTTTGACCTAATGCCCTTGCTGCTTTTACATATTCAAAATTTCTAGCTCTTAAAAATTCAGCACGAACCACGCCAACTAATGAAGTCCACGAAAACATAAGTAAAAGTCCAAGTAACCACCAAAATGTTGGTTGAATATAATTTGCTAAAATCATTAATAAGTATAATGTTGGTAAACCACCCCAAATTTCAATAAACCTTTGTCCCAAAAGATCTATTTTCCCACCATAATAACCTTGAACAGCACCAACCATGACTCCAATTATTGAAGAAAATATTGTTAAAATTAAACCAAAAAGTACTGATATACGGAAACCATACATAACTCTTGATAATACATCTCTTCCTTGATCATCAGTTCCTAAAATGTTATCTACTGAAGGAGCGCTTGGAAAAGCTTCTTCGGAATCTATTTTAATTGTTGTGTAAGAGTATTTTATTAAAGGCCATACTATATAACCATCTTTTAATATTAAATCTTGAACATAAGGATCTCTATAATCAGCTTCTGATTCAAAGTCACCACCAAAGATTGTTTCAGAATAAGAAATGAAAACAGGAGTGTAAAAATTGTTTTTATACTTAATTAATAAGGGTTTATCATTTGCTATAAATTCTGAAAATAAAGTAATTATAAAAATAAAAGAAAATATCCATAAAGAGTAATATCCTCTTTTATTTTCTTTAAAAACATTTATTCTTTTTTGTCTGATTATTTGTGCGCTTGTTAATTTTTTCATTTATTCTTCTCAAAATTTATTCTTGGATCAACGAGAGTATAAACAATATCAGATATTAAAGATACTACAAGCCCCATCAAAGTGAACATATATAAGGTTCCAAACATTACTGGATAATCTCTATACATTGTTGCTTCAAAACCTAAAAGTCCTATTCCATCAAGTGAAAAGATAATTTCAATTAATAAAGATCCTGTAAAAAACATACCAATAAATGCAGCAGGAAAACCTGAAATAATAATAAGCATTGCATTTCTAAAAACATGAGAATATAATACTTTTTTCTCTTCTAAACCTTTTGCTCTTGCTGTTAATACATATTGTTTACCAATCTCATCTAAAAAAGAGTTTTTTGTAAGCATAGTAAGAGTTGCAAAACCACCAATTAGCATGGCAATTAAAGGTAGAGTTAAATGCCAGAAATAATCTATTATTTTTTCAAATACATTTAATTCATCAAAATTCTCACTTACTAATCCTCTTAGAGGAAAAAGATCAAAATAGTTTCCTCCAGAAAAAAGAATAATTAATAATATAGCAAATAAAAATCCTGGAATTGCAGAGCCAACTATTACAATTGTTGAAGAATAAACATCAAATTTACTTCCATGTTTTAAAGCTTTTTTAATTCCTAAAGGAATTGAAACTAAATATATTAATAGCGTTGACCAGATTCCTAAGGATATAGACACAGGTAATTTTTCTTTTATAAGTTCAATTACAGTGGAGTTTCTAAAAAAACTATCTCCAAAATCAAATAAAGCATAGTTTTTAAGCATCATAAAATAACGCTCTAGTATAGGTTTGTCAAAACCATATAGTTTTTCAATATCTTTTATAAGTTCAGGGTCAAGACCATTAGAACCTTTATATTTAGACGTCGAACTATCTATGCTTTGAGTTTGCATTATATCACTTTGTGAGCTTCCTGTTATTCTTTGCAGGGCTCCATCATCATTACCTTGCATTTTCATTATCATTTTTTCAACAGGTCCTCCAGGACTTGTTTGAACAATAAAAAAATTAATAGTCATAATTCCTATTAATGTAGGAATTATTAAAAGTAAACGTCTAAAAATATATGAAGTCAAATTCTAACCTTTGTCTTTTTTTATAAATTCATCTTTTATCCACCATGTAAAAATACCTAAACCATATTTAGGAGATATTTTTGGTTTATTAAATTTATTCCAATAAGCTATTCTATATGAAGAAAGGTACCAATTAGGAATTACATAATAATTATTTAATAAAACTCTATCAAGTACTTTAACAGAAGTAATTAAATCTTTTCTATCTTTTGCAATAACTATGTTATTAATTAAAGAATCAATGACATCTGATTTAATTCCTATATAATTTGAAGAAGCTTTAATACCTGCAGCTTTTTTACCCCATAAGTTTTTTAATTCATTTCCCGGTGATAAAGAAACTCTAAAATTTTGTATAATCATATCATATTCAAAGTTATTTAATTTATTTCTATAAGCTACTGAATCAATAATATTTATATTTGCAATTACTCCAATTTTTTTAAGGTTTTTTACAAAAGGATGTAAAACTCTTTCTAATGCTGAAGAAGCTAATAGAATCTGAAATTCTAATTTTTTACCATTTTTTACTAAAACTTTATTTTCAAATTTCCAGCCTTGTTTTTTTAATATTTTTAAGGCTTGTTTTAACTCTGTTCTTATATTTCCATCACCTTTTGTTTTATTGTTTTTAAATACTTCTGTAAAAACAGATGAAGGTAGATCTTTTTTATATTTATTTAAAATTTTCAACTCATCTTTAGAAGGAAGTCCTTTTGAACTTAACTCGCTGTTTGCAAAATACGAGTCTAGTCTTTTATATTGAGAAAAAAATAGTTTTTTATTTGTCCATTCAAAATCAAAAGCTAAATTAAGTGCTTTTCTAAGCTGTATATCTTGAAATAATTCTTTTCTAGTATTAAAAATTAAAGCTTGCATACCTTGTACTTTTTGATGTTTAATCTTTTCTTTTATAATTTTATTATTATCAAAGTTTTTACCTGTATATAAAGTAGCCCAGTTTTTTGCAGAATTCTCAACTCTATAATCAAATTCACCAGCTTTAAAAGCTTCTAAAGTAACAGTTGAATCTTTATAATAATCATAAGTAATATAATCATAATTATATGATCCAATATTAACTGCTAAATCTTTGGCCCAGTAATTATTATCTCTTTTTAACGTTATATATTTTGAAAATTTATATTTATGAATTATATAAGGACCTGAACCCAAAGGTACAATAGCATCAGCTTTTAAAAAGTTTTTATCTTTCCAAAAATGTTTTGGTAAAATTGTCAATTGTCCTAAAAGTAAAGATAATTCTTTGTTTTTATTATTTTTAAAGTTAAATTTTACTGTTAGTTTATCTATAACTTCTACATTCTTCACATCAGAATAATATCGTTTATAAAATGGAGAAGCTTTTGTAATTAATAATTCAAAAGAGAACTTTACATCTTCTGCTGTAACTTCTTTTCCATCATTAAATCTTGCTTTTTTATTTATATAAAACTTAACCCAATCATTTTTAGCTGAGACTTCTATATATTGAGCTAATAAAGGATAAAACGTAAAAGATTCATTTTCACTTGCTTTCATTAAAGTATCATAGATCATATTGATACCTGCTGCAGGAATACCCTTAACAGCAAAAGCATTAAAAGAGTTATATGTTCCTTTAGCTGCTATTTTAAATTGACCACCTTTTTTTGCATTTGTATTAACATAAGCAAAATGTTTAAAACCTTTTTTATATTTTGCCTCATTTGAAATTGAAATATATTCTTGTTTTAAAGCTAGTAAATTTGAGTTTAAAATTGTTAGTAAGATAAATATTTGAAATATTAAAGTTTTTTTCATATTTTTCCTTTAGGACTCAAAAGAGTCCTATTTTTTTAGATTTTTTGGGTTTAGTTCTGCATAAATAATATTTTTTGTACTAAAGTATTTATTTGCAGTTTTAATAATATCATCTCTAGTTATATTTTCATATAATGATGTATAATTTAATGTTTGATTTAAATCATTTTTATAATATGCATAAGATTTAAGTTCTCTTTGCCAAAAGATTGGAGTTTTTTTACTCTCTTTTAGTCTCTTTGCATTCTTTCGTTACGAAGTGAATGCATTGCAATGCAATCATCCATCAATAGTTGCCAACAACCAACAACAACAACGACGACGACAACGACGACGACAAC
>JABSON010000300.1 GCA_013215915.1 Campylobacteraceae bacterium
TACAGAAGTTTTATATGCAACTATATGTTTTGCAGATAATCGCTCAATTAATAAAGAAGATAAAAAACAAGGTATATTTTTATTTTCAAGAAGTTTTAAAAAATCTTCATTAGTTATTTTTAATAAAGGAGAATAAAAATTAAATAAAGATTTCAATATTTCATATGACTTTAATTTTAATGTTTGTATAGATTTATGATTATAAATATGTTTTATTGATATGTTTTGTAAAACTTGAACAGCTTTTGTATATTTACTATTTTGATCATATTCTAAGAGAGCATAATTAAACTCACCATCAAATATTTTTTGGTGATTATTTATAAAAATTTCTGATACATGGTTTACAAGTGCATGTGTCAAAGTAGCTCTTGTAAGAGTTAGAAATAGATTAAACTGATAAGGTTCATCTTCATTCTCTTTTGCTTTTAAATAATACTTTTCAACAAGTTCTAAAAGATAAGTTTCATTCATTCTTTCACACTCTTTTTTAATTAAAACATATACATCTTCAAAAGAAATAATTCCCTTATCAACTGCATCTTCGATATCTGCATTTAAATAAGAAATATCATCAGCTGCTTCCATAATATAAGTTAGAGGAAATCTACATCCTTTTTTAATTTCAAGTTTTTCTAAAATAACAGCTATTTCATCTTTCTCAGAATAATAATAACCAGGTTTTTTTCTTAAATAATCTAAAGATTCACCTTTTAAAGGTTCTTTTTCGTATGCTGCTCTTGAATATTTTAAAATACTTGCTATTTGAGTATAAGATAAGTTTAGTCTTTGAAGTTTTATTACAACTCTAATTGCCTGTGCATTTCCATCAAAATTACAAAGATCTCTTAATAGTAAATTTTTAAATTCAATATTTTTATCACTTACGTTTATTAAAGCTTCTAAAATATCATTAGCATTTTTACTCATCCAATCATTTATAGTTACTTCCGCAAAATGCCCAAAAGGAGGATTCCCAATATCATGCAACATACTTGCCATTTCAGCAGTTGAAACAAATGCATCTCCTAATTCATCTAAACCAAAGTTTTTATTGCATTTTTTTAATATAGTTTTAGATATGAATCTTGAAGCTTGTGCTACTTCAATTGAATGAGTAAGTCTAGTTCTTACTGCTGCATTTAATTCAAGTGCAAATACTTGAGTTTTTTTTTGTAAACGTCGTAATGAAGGAGCTGAAAGAATTCGTCCTCTATCACTTTCATATGATATATCAATATCTGATAAAGGATATCTAGATCTAAAAGTATTTATTTTTTTATTATAATCAATCATATATTTTCTTTAGAAGTCTATATGTTCAACTAAACGAACCATAATTCTACTTCTTATATTATCTTTATACGATACCTCAAAAATTGCTGGATATTCTCTAAAAATATTACTCCAAGAATCACTTCCAAAGTTTGTAGGGTGTAAAGATGCATTTTTATTTCTTAGAAAAGTACCTATTTGAGCTAAATAAGCATAATCATCTTCACCTTTAGTAGAATTAATTGCATTTATTAAAATTGCAATAATATCAACATTTGATGAGTTTTTTTCTAATTCTTTTTTCAAAGGTAACTCATAAAAAGTACTATAAGCATTTTTAAGTGAGTCAGGAGTTTTTTTCTCTCCAAAACCAATAACTTCGAAAGCTTTAGATTTAATTTCAATTGCCAAAGAAGTAAAATCACTATCAGAAGATACTAAAACTATAGTATCTACATTAGAATAATGCATAGTATTCATAACATCAATTACAATTTGAAAATCAGAAACATTTTTTGAACTTACATTTGCACTTATATGTATAGGTTTAATAGCAAACATAGGAAGTTTTTCACTCCATGTTCTACTTAGTTTTGAGCTCCAATCATTATATGCTTGTCTAATCATAACCTGCCCTACTTTAGCAAGTTCTACAAAAATCTCATCTAAATATTTAGAACTTACATTCTCACAGTCAAAAAATATCGCAATCTTTTTATCACTACTCATTATAATCCCTATTGTTTAAGTAATTAATATTACAATATTTTTCTAAGTTTTTTCCTTAATTTATAGTGTTGCTAAATAGAAGTATATGGAATAAACAGTACATCGTCTGGATCTGATAAAACTTTTTAGCTTATAAAAACAAATTATCATCAGAACTTCGAATACCTAAAAATACACTTGAGCTTAAATAAGTTTCACTAAGTATTAATTTTTTATTTCAATTTACCATATTATAATTTAAAGAAGAAGTTAATTTTTACTCTGAAATCTGCCAAATCTGATCTACCCATTATTAACTATTAAAGGTGATAAAGGAACATTTAAATTATATACAGTACTTCTATTATTGGAATATAAAAACATATTTAAATCACCTTTAACTTCTCTTTCTATTGGAGAGTTAAGGTCAGATATTACAAGAAAAAGCATCTAAATTGATTTACAAAACAAAATTATGAATAAGAATCTTCTCCTCCTTGTCTTGTATAGAAATTATTAGAATATAAACTTTGATTTAAAGACTCAAAGCTTAAGGAATCGAGTATATCATTTAAGGCCAAAGAATTATCACGTACACCAGATACCATTCTGTGAAAGATATATTCATGTCAGAACTAGGACAAAGGGTTTTGTTTATTAACATAAGAGCTTCACACTTATTATTTGGAGTAGCTAAACTTATAATTTAGATTCTCATCTATTCCTAAAGAATAAAACTTCATACCACTGGGTAATCTACATTAGATATACTATTTCATATTTATTGTTTTTATATATTTTAGATAATTATCAAAATTTTACACGATATTATATAACTTTAGATTTTACTAAAATAATATTAAAACTTATATAGTTTTTTAGTATAAGTTTCACATCTATATTCTTTTAATTAAATGCACATTAAAAAGTAATTTAACAATCCTTTATAATATATAGCTTAAATAAAATAATTGTTTATATTTAAAATATATTTAATCAA
>JABSON010000301.1 GCA_013215915.1 Campylobacteraceae bacterium
TTCTTTTATTTTATTTTCTAAGCTTAGATTAGAAGAACTATTTTCAACTCTATTAGCTATGTATGTAGTGATAGGAGTAATTATTTTTGAATAAGATTTCATTTGTATATCTAAAATCTTATCACTTTTTGAATATACATAATCATTATCTAAATCGATAAAAGTATTAAAATTATTTTTTAATTTAAGTGTAATAGGATATGAAATTTCTTCTTTAAATGTATATAAATTAGAATTATTGTTTATTGCAACATTCCCTTTATTATCTTCAATATAAGCGTTAAATACTGGTCCTCTTTCAACTGTAATGTTGTGTAATGTTTTTTTTTCTAAGCTGCTGTTTCCACAAGCATTTAAAAAAAGTAATATTGTTAATAGTACAATATTATTTTTCATGATAATCCTTATTTTTTTTGATATTATACAATATATCTAGATAATTTATGTATTATTTATGTATAAAAATATACATATAACTTAGAAATATAGTAAGTTATTAGAAAACAATAAATTAATTGTAGTTTATTAATATCTAATTATATTTTCTTAGAGTTTATGTAATATTTTAGGTCTGAAGACCTAAAATATTATTTTGTTAAAGTTAATTTTATTATATTTGAAGTTAATGTTTTTGTATTATAAATAGCAGTAACTTTTATTTCTAATGTTTCTGCAACTTCTGTTTTACCATCTTTTAAGAAAACTCCATAAAAAGGAGTATAATTTGATCCTGATTTTTTGATTTCATAATTTTCACTTTCTTTTGTAAGTTCAAATACTAAATCACTATATTCTAAACCATTTAAAGAATCTACTATATCAATTTCAAGATCATAAGGATTATCTGTAAATTTAAGAATTTCTTGATAACGTCCTTTTCCATTAATTGTATATGTTGAGTCTTTTATACTAGCTGCTTTCACTTCATTTATAACTACAGTTATTGTTGATTTGTTACTTAATCCTTTATCATTCGTAGCTTGAACTTCTAAAGTATATTCTCCACTTGAAGGCTCTATTTTATCAAATAATAAAATATATTCGTTATATCTATTTTCTATTTTAAAAATTGAATCATTATTTCCAGAAATAATATCAAATTTTGATATTTTACTATCTCCTTTATCTTGAACAATACTTTTTAATTTAAATAAAGATGATGTATTAGATGTAAATACTTGAAGTTTTTCATCTAAATTTATTAAAGTTGGAGCAATTTCAGGAAGATTAAGTAAATCTATTTCTAGTTCTATCCCACTTTTATGTTCAATAATTTCATCATCAAAATAATTACTTGTTTTAATATATGTATATTCTTTATTTGATCCATATGAATTTGTAGCATAAACATAAAATTTCATAGGTGGTTGATAAGATTTTGTATCATCAAAAATAAGAATAGTATTATCTTTTATTAAAATCTCACCTTTTTTATTTATATAAAATACTTCAGATTTAATTCCTTCTTTATTTCCTATAAAAAACACAATATCATCAGAAAAACCTTCTGCTAGAATTATTTTACCAACTAAAGTTTCATTCTGACTTTTCTCTATAATAGAAAGTTTTTTCAAGCTTTTTTCACCATTATAATTTGTTTTATTAATCATAAATTTTGGCATTTTGTTTATATTGCTAGCCTCAGGAATATATTCAAACTTTTCATGTTGCGTTTTTACTTTTTCTTCTTTAGTCGTCAGTTCTTCAGTAAAACTTAAATTTACCTTAATATGTCTAGTTCCATTAAACATTATTAGAGTATATTTATCATTTTCTTGCATAGTATCTGGACCATTTTGTTGAATCCCTTGATTTCCATTAGAAATAAAGTAACCTTCTAGGTCTTTTAATTCTTTGTTTTCTCCAACTTTCTTAGCACTTACAATATAATAATCATTAGCGTTTTCATCACCTGTAATAATTTGGTATGAACCTGATTTATTAGGAGTTGTATTTTCTTTATTATAAATATAAAAAGATGAATATCTACCGAAAGAATTTCTTTTAATATTAAAATCAACAACATTATTTTCATCTACATAAAAATTTTTCACTGTCGTTGCAATAAATTCATTTTCTTTATCTTTTGGAATAATATTTTTTGAACTTTCTTCATCCATAGATCTTACACAAAAGAATCTGCCTGATTTAAATCTATTATAATAATATTTTGAACCTCTTGAATATCCATTACCTATTACCCAAGGTTTTCTTACTTCTAAAGATACAGCAGAAGTTGATGTTAAGAGACCTCCACCTGGCATATTATTAAATGAAAGTAAACTGTCAATTGATGTTGAATAGAATAATTCATTAGTATTTGGTAATCTCCAATCATCATATCCAGCTTTTGTTAAATCTTGACAAGATTGCACGGCATAAGCTAAAGTACCAACTTTTCCATAATTTCCTTTTCCTTCTTCTTCATTAGAATGAGCATCATTTTCTTTTTCAGAAAACTCTTCATCTTGAAACATAAGTTTTGTACTTGGATCAAATGAAACATCTTCACCTTTTAAAGGAAATAAATTAGTTTCAGAAGTATTAGGATAAACTTTAATTTTAGAATCTATATCTCTTACACATTTAATACTATAATTTTTATCATAGTCTGAGTTTAATGCACTATCTCCTGAACCACCGTTTGGAGATACAACTACACCATAACTACCACCAAAACGATCAGAATTTCCTTTTGTAATAGAAATAATTGGATTATCAATTGGTACTGGATTATTAAACATAGGATTTGTTTTATGAGAAATATTTGCAATTGTCATAAGTTCTTTAACATTAGGTACTCTCCAATTATTTAAATCTAAACTTGATAATGAAGAACAATATGATTTTACTTGTGAAAATGAGAGTTTAGTATTAATACCAGAAGTAAAAGGAATATCTTCCCACTGAAGATTAGAAACAGTACTTCTTAAAGTATTATCAA
>JABSON010000302.1 GCA_013215915.1 Campylobacteraceae bacterium
CCCGAACTTTTCATCCCTTGGACATTTCATCCAACTTTTTTTCTTAATATGTATGTAACTTTTTTATTTATGAAAGGAATAATGTCAAATTTGAAATCCGTATATCTGTGTCCTCTCTCTGTGAATTGTGTAAATTTCAGATCTCAAAGTTAAGTAGTTTTTTATTTACTAAATAAAACGTTAGGCATGGAGTAAAATTATTTTATTCCAGCACGTTTTATTTAATATCCGCGAAACTACTTAACGTTGAGATCTGACATTTCTAAAAGTCACAGAGAGAGGACAGTTATTAGGATTTCATATTTGGTTTTAATCCGTTATAAATAATTTATTATTATACATCTATTTCTGACAATAGTGTAGTAAAACCGAAAAGTGACTTTACACCATTTAATATTAGAAATCCTGCACTGCAAACAATATGTGATTCACTAAAATATACAGCAGAAAATTTAGATAATTTATTACCAAAACATATAATAGAAAATAATATAAACACAGAAGAACGAAAAGCTATAAAGACCCTTTCACAAGATGAATCTATAATTATCAAAAAAGCTGATAAAGGTAATGTTGTGGTAGTACTAGATAGGAACTATTATTCCGATAAAGTAAAAACAATGTTGAATGATACAAATGTTTATAAGAAACAAAAAGAAAATATAGATAATAAATTTTCGTGTAGAGTGAAGAATTTTATATGTAAACATAGAAGTATTTTAACCAAAAAAGAAATTCAATATGTTATAAATACTAACTATAATACAGCAAATATATATGGTTTGCCAAAGATACATAAAAGTAAAACTATAAAAGATGCTATAGCAAAAAGTACAGAAGCGTATATACAAATAGAAAAACCACCAGATTTACCATTTAGATACATAACAGGTGGCCCTAATGCACCAACAACAAATTTAAGTTTATTATTAAATATTTTGTTGAAACCATATGTGAAAAAAGTAAAAAGTCATATACAAGATTCTACAGATTTTTTGAATAAATTAGAAAGATTTAAAAATGAAGATTTGAGTGATATTTTACTCGTGACTGTTGATGTGGTTAACATGTATAATAGTATAAAGAAAGAACTAGGAATAAAAGCACTAACATATTATTTATATAAATATCCTGAATTACTTAATCAAAGATACACACCAGAATTCGTATTAGAAGGTATGGAAATAATACTTGATAACAACTTATGTCAATTTGATGGAGAATATTATACACAAATATCAGGAACTTTTACAGGTACCATAGTAGCTCCAACATATTCTACCTTAGCACTTGCTTATTTAGAAATTATATTAGAACAAAAATTAAGTGAAAAATATTCTGAAGAAATTTGTGCTTATATAGTACAAAACTGGAAAAGATATTTAGATGATGGCTTTATATCTTGGAAGAGGAATTTTGGTGATATAAAGATATTTATGAATATATTAAACAGTTTAGATGAAAATATAAATTTCACTTATGAAGTAAATGAAGACAAGATATCATATTTAAATGTGTTAGTGTATAAAGGAACAAATGGACTGGAAAGTGATATTTATTACAAAGAAACAGATAGTAGAGAATATCTTCCATTTAATTCATGTCATCAACATCACACGAAGGAGAATATACCATTCACATTAAGTAAGATGATATGCACAATTGTAGAAGATAGAACCCGATGTATAGCTAGACTTGAAGATTTAAAAATGCATTTAAATAAATGTGGGTATCCTTACAATCTTATAAACTCAGCTATTACAAAAGCTATGTCGATACCACTAGAAACATTACGTACAGTCAAAGGAAAGAAAGAAGAAACAGTTCTAGTTTTTGTAACTACACACAACCCCAGAAATCCTAATGTTTCACAATTTATAAACAATGCGGTGGAATTATTAAAAAACAATTCAGAATTGAATAAAATATATGGCAAATTAAAACTAATTAAAAGTAAAAGAGAGCCACCTAGTTTAGGTAATCTATTAACAAAATCATTATTTATTACAAATAAAAGAATTTCTGGAATAAATAAATGTAAAAGTAAGAGATGTAAAACTTGTATAAATATAGTGTCCACAGATAATTATTATTTTTCAAAAGTAAATTATAAATTTTATATAAGAGAGAATTTTGACTGTACAATTAAAAATTGCATTTATGTATTAACTTGTTTAAGTTGTAAGCTATATTACATAGGTAAAACGGTTAATTTAAGGCAAAGAATGACAACACACAGGGCTTGTATTTTAGAAGAAAGAGATCTATTTGTATCAAAACATATAGCTTTATGTAATTTTAATAAGAAAGATAAATTTACAGTTACTCCATTTTATAAAATGAAAAGAGAAGGGATTGTTGCACATTTGACAACAGAGGAGTATTTTATTAGAAAGTTTAAACCAGATTTAAATATGAGAATATGATTTTATGTTGACAAGAAGAGGAGTTTATTTTTAAATGTAGATTTGTATTAATGTTTTTATTAATTATACTAAATTTTATACATTGAATTACTTGAGAATTGATTTAAGATTTTAAGATAAGATCAAATTTTATTAATTAATTGAGCCAAAATTTATCTAATGATATATTTTCAACATTTGTATCTACTACTACTAGGTAGCTGATTGAAAACATTTTAATTTTAATTGTGAATATATTAATACAACCATATTTAATGTGCTATTTTTTATTTTTAGACCTGATGATTGTTTACCATGAAATGCATTGTCTAATAATGTAAGAAATATATCTTTATATAAACACAGAATTTTTATTTCAAAACGTTTAATATTACTTACTTAATCAATAGATCATATGGGACCTTCGAAGTGCCCTCAATCGGCAGCAATGCACTGTTGTACTCGTGTAGTTATACCATTCATAACCTCTTTTAGCAGCTCCTTCTGGGTTCTGAGCTCATCCACATCAAAGTATGC
>JABSON010000303.1 GCA_013215915.1 Campylobacteraceae bacterium
AGTACTACGTTAATCCACTAGTCTAATAAAGTATAATACTATATTCCACTAATGCAACAAAGTCAGTGTAAAACACTGGACTCCTACCATCAAAACTAATATTTTTAATAGTTATGTGGTATAAAATTCTAATATTTGAAATTCTAATGGGTTTTAGTACCATGTTGCCATGCATAACCAACATTTCTTTTTTCTCATTTCTACCACCCCCCCTTCGGACATGAAAAACCATACGAAAATCACCAACATCATTTTTTTCGAATTTCTACCCACCACCTTCTGACAGGAAAGACCATACGAAAATTCCCAACATTACTTTTTTCGTATTTCTACCTCATCCCCCTCGTACAGGAAAAACCATATTAAAATCTCCAACATCATATTTTTTAATATCACTTTTAATTATTTTTGAAAATCCAGCATTAGAATAATCTATTTCAAAAATAAGATTCTCAACTAAGTCTTTTAATTCATATTTAATTCTATTCATCATCGAAACATTACTAGGTCTTGTAATTTTAATAATTAGTTTTTTATTTTTTAATCTTTTATCTAATTCTATTGCTTCATTAATAGCTTTTATTACTTCTTTTTCTTTTTGAACATATAAATCTAAATATAAATAAATATTTGCACCAAAAGGTCTTGGAAACTGACCTTGTGTTCGTCTAATTGCATTATATACTTGCATTAATACTTTAGCTTTTCCAATAATTAAAATTGTATCATTTGGTTTTAAAATTAAAGAAGGTTTTACATTAATTAACTGATCCCCTCTATATAAAGCAAAAATTTTCCAATCTTTTTGTTCAATTGAACCTAAATATCTATATGCATAAGTTGAACCGAATGGAATTCTAATTTCCATTATTTCACCTTGTCTTAAACCGATATTTTGAGCAACAATAGGAATATTAGGCAATTTTTCAAGCATACCATTTGCTAATACATCAATTCCTTGATAAATATTTACATATGGATCTTCAATTTCTAATCCCCAATAATCTAAGATATTCATATTTAAGGTTCTTTTTTGATCTTTAATATTCTTGATTACATTTAACATTTCGTCTTTTGAGTTAAGCGCAATTAAAACCTCAGCATGAGTATCTTTATCTAGAACCATAGATAGTTTTGACTTTGAAGTTGGATCAAATTTATAAAAAGTAAAGTTTGATGGACGTAATTTTCCAAGTATTGCATCATTAACATAAATTACATCATATGAGTTTTCAATCACATTAGATTCAATAATTCTACTTAAAAGTTTTTTTGCAACAATACCATCTAATATAACTAATATTTTTTTCATGTTTGGATTATATCTTTTTTATACTTTTATACTTATTCTTCAGTGAACAAGGGAATTTTAACTGTGAATACAGCACCATTTTTATCATTTTTAACTAACAAAATACCTTGCATGTTCTGCTCAACAATAATTTTACTCATGTACAAACCAATGCCAGTTCCTGCTGATTGATGTTTAGTTGTAAAATATGGATCAAAAATTTTTTCAATAATATCATTAGGAATTCCACCTGCATTATCTAATACTTCTAAACAACCAAATTTTTCATCTTTATATATTCTTATATTAATAATACCTTCATCCATTTCTTTATCAATAAATGCATCTTTTGCATTTGATAAAATATTTAGCATGGCTTGAGAAAATTCATTTGGAAAACCATATACACTAGAATTATCTTCAATTTTTCTTATTACTTTAATATTATAATTTTTAAAAGATGCATCTATTAAATTTATTGTATCTTCTATAGATTTGGATATATAAAAACTTTCTTTCTTTTTATTAGGTTGAAAAAAGTTTCTAAAATCATCAATTGTTTTACTCATCATAGATGTTAACTGAACACCATTTTTCATTGAATCATCCATAAACTTTTGACTTAACATATCATTAGAATATGAAAAATGAATGTTTTGAATAATTAATCCTAAAGCATTCAAAGGTTGTCTCCATTGATGGGCAATATTACCAATCATTTCACCCATAGCTGCAAGTCTTGATTGTTGTATTAACATTCTTTCTTGTTTATGTCTTTTACTTATTTCTTCTTTTACTTTTGAATCAAGGTTTTTATTAAGTTCAGCTAGTTCTTTGGTTTTTTGCTCAAGGTTTAAATTAATCTGGTTTACTTCTTGAGTTCTTTTTTGTACTCTTAATTCCAAGTCCTCATGTGAGAGTTTAAGTTTTAGTTGATTTTCTTCAAGATTTGTAACCATAATATTAAATGTATTAGCTAACTCACCAATTTCATCATTTCTTTTTATTTGTGATCTTACTGATAAAGTACCATTAGCAATTGCTGTTGCTGTTTGATTTAGTTTAATAATAGGTTTTGCAAATATATTTGCAATATAAAATGCAATAAAAAATGAAGCAACAACTAAAGTTGAAAAAAGATAAAAGAATAATAAGTATAAATCACTTATTCTTTTATCATAATCTTTAATATCAAAACTCAAATGTATCCATCCCCAATGTACGCCTGAAAAATAAATAGGATATGTATAATGGAATACTCTTTCTTTTAATATAGGTGAATACATAATATGGAAATGATCTTTTGACTTTTGCATAGATTTATACATTGGGTCTAACTTAGCTAAATAAGACCAAGATTTTTTTTCTATATTAAAATATTGATTATCTAGTTTTGCAATAATAATATTTTTTAATTTCTCATTGTTTTTTATATATTCTGAATTAAATTCAACTAAATATGAAGAATCATCAATAATTAAAGCATCTGAGGTTACAAATGAAATAGATTGAGCTATACTTTTTCCTTCAGAATGTAAAAGTTCTAAAATAGATTTTTTTTGTAAAAGCATTAAATAAGATGCAAAAATACTTGTAACTATTATTATTCCTAAAAATAATAAAAAGAATATTTTCCAAAATAATTTAT
>JABSON010000304.1 GCA_013215915.1 Campylobacteraceae bacterium
CGATCGACATAATAAAAATTTTCTCAGTTTAAATTTTTAAACCGAAAATTTTTTTTGAAAATCGACAAATTCTTGTTCCATCGATCCAAATTTTAATAATAATAATAATAATACGAAATTGAATTTTATTCAAAAACAAAAATTAAATTTAAAAAAAAAAAAACGTGCAAATCAATGTTCACATTATAATTTGCAATATGTTTTATTAGAGGATGTTTAATCAAGTTTAAAGTCTACAAATATTAGTGATTTATATAAAAAGAAAAGATATTTGTTCTAAAAAAATGTATGAGCAGCCAAAAGAATATAATATTAAAACAAATAAATTTAATGTAGTTTTTTTATTTTTAGAAAGTTCGTCTACTGTCAATATAAAAAATTATGCTTATAATTACAAAATTCACTTTCAAAAACAATTGTAATCATATAAATATACTTCAATTATTGATATATTTAAAGATAATTTTTATACATCTATATTTTTCAAGCTATAGCTAAAGAAACTAATGGAACATGGGATTTAACACAATCTTTAGGATTTGAATACAGTTATGGTAAATATGAGATATCTGGGGGAGTAGATGATACTTATTTATATAATTTTGCAATAAGTAAATTAGAAAAGACACAAGAACCATTGTAATTGGTATTAATGGAGCAAGTACATAAAGGAATAGATGAAATATTTTTCACAAAAAGATATAGCCCATACGATTATAGATTTAGCTTTAGGATATTATCAAAAAACAGCAGCATCCTTTTCTGCAAAATCACTTTCTAGAGATAAATTTTCTATTCTTATTATTATCACAATGGGACTTTAGAACTAGTTTATAATAAAAAATTTATAAAAATAAATACAAGTACAAATAATCATGAATGTTTTGACTTGGAAATTTTAAAGATAAAAAATAGAAGGGGGAAGAAGAAATATTAAAATAAAAATTCTTTCAATGATTTCTCACAAGAACTTTTATTTAGAGGTAAAACAGAAGAATATAAAGAGTATAAATAAAAACTCTTTATACTCATTCTAGATTAGATTATTTTTCATATAATTTTATATATTTTTCTGCCATAACTATTGGTAAATAATTATTAGCATTAATGTGTGCATTTGAAGCTAAATCATTTCTAAGTTTTTTATTATTATATAATTTAAGAATTGCATCATATATTTCATTTGAAGATTTTGCATTAATTAATATTCCTGTATCATTATTTTCAACTATATCAGGGATCCCTCCTACATTAGTTGCAATAATTGGTACATTTGCTTGCATAATATCAAATAAGATTGACCCTAGACCTTCATGTAAAGAAGGGAAAACAAATAAATCAAAAGCATTTATATAATCTCCCACATTTGCTACAAAACCTTCAAAAGTAATATTAGTCAAGTCTTTTGATTGAGTTTTATAATTCTCTGCATCTACTCCTTTACCTAAAAATATAATATGAATATTAGGATGAGATAATTGTAATTTTTTTGCAGCTTCGATTAAATAGAATTGCCCTTTATGCTTATTATCTAATTCTCCAATATTACCTACTAAAAATAGTTCTTTGAAGCGTTTTTTAATTTCATTTGATTTAATCTTATTAATTACTAGTTTACTTGAAGCACTAGGAATTATTTCAATTCTTGCTTTTTCACTAATCTCCAAAATTCCTTTTTTAATTGCAAGAGATAAAGAAACTGAAAACTTTGCATTTTGATAAATCTTTTTATTTAATAAGTTATTTGAAATCTTATTATCTACTCTTCTAGTAATTATATATGGAATATCAAAAAAGATATTTGCAAAAAAAGCAAACTGTGCCCCTTTTGTTTCATGAGCATGTATTATAGAAGAGTCTTTTAATTTAGAAATTGAGAGAATATAAGGTTTTGATATTTCTATAATTTCTAAATTCTTTATGTTTTTACATTTTTCAATTAATTCAGATTCTTTTCTTACAAATAGTTTTTGTTTATAGCTTTTTTCTGACAATTCATTTATTAGTAAGAAAGTTTGTCTTTCTCCTCCCCTAAAACCTTTTGCAAAATTTACATGTGATATTAAATTATTCATTTTTTTAATTCTTTATTTAGTTCATATAATTTAATATATTTAAAAAAGTTATTTGTTGCGTGAGAAACAGAAACTATTAAACCAATATAACCATCTAAAAAACCTTTTTTGATGATATATGATTTAAAAAAAGAATATAAGGCATTAAAAAATGCTTGTAAAGGAGAAGATTTTCTTTTTCCTTTATTTTCTTCTGCAAATAATGTTGAGTATCTATCAAGTTTAACAATAAACTGTGAGATTGAAGAATATGAATAATGTTCAACATTTCCTTTAATGTAATCTATCTTAAAACCTTTATCAATAATATTTTCATGAACCATATTATCATTAAACTTTGTAAATTTTTTATTATATATTCTTTTTATTTTTTGTCCACTCCAGCCACAATATTTAACTTGAGTATTTTTATAATAAGCATTAAAGTATAACATATAAACTGTATTAATATCTAATTTAATTTTTTTTAAATTTTCAAGTAATACTTGATCTATAACTTCATCTGAATCTAATATTAAAATCCAATCATTTTTTGCATATGATGCTGCTTTATTCTTAGTAGGTCCAAATCCAAAAAAGTCACCTTTTATTAAATTTACATTTTTATAAGATTCTACTATGTCTAAAGTTTTATCTGTTGATCCATTATCATAAACAATAATGTCATTAAAACTTTCTAATGAATCTAAAGTTCTTTTTATAGTTTTAGCTCCATTTTTTACTATTATTACTACACTTATTTTCATATTTTTCCTAAAATGATTTTATTATTGATTTTATTCTATATTTTAACATATTAAAAAAAGAAAAAATATCTTTTTCATTTTTTAAAGAATCTGCATTTATTCTATATATAAC
>JABSON010000305.1 GCA_013215915.1 Campylobacteraceae bacterium
CTGATTATAATTCGTTATATAATTATAACATAAAAAATTTTAATTATGAATAATCAAGCAAATAATAAACCTAAATCAAATACGTTATTATGCGGATTACTTGTCATTAACTGTAATGATAATAAATTATATAAAGTTGAATATATTTTAAAAAATGGGCTTATAGGTATTAGGCGGTGTTTTAAAAATGGAATTATTAAAAAAACAGCTATATTTTGCGAAACCACAATAAATAAACTAAATGTGTATTACACATAAATTTAAATATATAACATTATGATACGAATAGGAATATACATTTACAATCAAGCTCCAACAGGAGAATGGTTAACAGTAGGAAAAGTTATTAATGGTGTGTATACTGATTATATACAATGGTATATTTAGTGTTTTTACTTAAACTAATAAAAAATGAAAACAGCAGAAGGATTATTACAAAAACTTGGTGTAATTAATTTCACCAAAAGACATTTGCAGATTATTAATAAATTTATAGCAAATGAAAAAATAGATTGCAAAAAACTACTTGATGAATTAGGTGAGTGGGATGCAAATGACTTAGCAATATGCGAGAGTTGGGCAAATGAATGTTAACACTAAATATAGTGAATATAATGTTTTATTTGTATTTTAATTTTTTAATTCATATATTTGTGTAAATTAAACATAAAAATATGAACAAAGAAGAATTATTTAAACAAATGCAAGAGTTATGGACAACTTTTGAAACAGAACATAATGGAAGCACAAAAACTTCCGCAGCAAAAGCTAGAAAAGCTGCTGGCGAACTTAAAAAGTTAGTTACAGACTATAGAAAAGCATCTGTTGCTGCCGATAAATAAGAAAATTTAACTTTAAAAAAAGCGTTGTCATTAATTTGGTAACGCTTTTTTTGTAACTTTCTGAATTTGTATCGTTATACAATCGAATCAATAAATTTAAAATTATGAGAACATATAAATATATAGGATTATTTACTGGAGCAGATGGAAACGAACACAGTATTACAGTTAACTGCAACGGAACAATACAAGCGTTTTTTTTATTAACGGCTGATGCAATTAGAAATGCAAAACATTACCAGTTAAATACAATAACAGATGAAGATAGTATGGTTACAAAAGTAGATGATATTTTACACGTAGGTAAACTGCTTAGTTAATTATAACGGTGGGTGCATGGTTAAGTTTTAATTATAAAAATTAAATAAACAATGGAGAAGAGATAAAAGTATTACGTGACTAAGTATTAATAACACCAAGATAAGAAACTTTAAATTCTTTTTACCGACAATTAATGTGAGTAGTAGCGATTAAAAAGTAAGATAACCATTTATGGATAACAATACTAATAACCTGCAAAAGATGGTGTCAAAACCAAGTGAAGCTATTACTTATATTTATTGTTGTAACTTTATGGAAAGTTATCGTTATGTATATAACATTAAACAAATAAAAATTATAAATAAACTAAGCTATTAACTATATAAATTGTTATATGCTTTTAAATTAGAAATTATGGGACAATTTAGTTGGATTACACAAGACACATTTGATAGTATAAGAAATAATGGTTCGGTAAAAAGAAAACGAAAAGCCTTTATGCACGATAATAATGGTAATACTTGGGAAGAAAAAGACTACGAAGGTTATGGTATTTTTGGGGGTAAAGATTTTTACCAATTATTAGCAGAAATGAATGAAGCAGAAGGACTGAATGGAGATATTGAAAATGATAGAAGTATAGGTATTGATTTGTATTTTGGAGTTAAAACTTTTGGCACTAAAACTTTTATAAGCCCTAATTTAACGAGGAGCAAAGAATGGACGTGGATAGATGAAGTACCGAAATATGACCCAAATCAAGGTTGGGGGGAATAAAAACTATATAAAATTGAAACATTTTTTTATACTTTACGTATAATAAAACTCAAACAGGTGTTAAGTGAATGAGGAAGCACAAGGCTGTTAATACAATCTTCCTCGATAGATGCTCTAGCTAGGGTTAACACTAGTGAAAAATTTGTGAGTGAAAAGTGGCATCTTAATATGAAATAAATAAACTTTCTCCAAGGCACTTTGGATATATAAGAAGTGTCTGAGTATCAGTAACAATTTGTTAGCATAAGCTTTTAATTAAGCATCCGAAATGCATACAAGCAATTAATAATCGTATTTTAGTTAATACCTAGATTACCGTTATGCTACTGAACCAAACCTTAGAAAGGCTTTAGAATTATCTAAAGCCTTTCTTGTTTTTGTAACTTTCTGAATTTATATCGTTATACAATCGAACCAATAAAATTAAATAAAATGTCAAATTGTAAAGTAGGATTAAACTTAAACCACTCAATAGTTAGATTATATAATAAATTAAGAGTATATAAATTTTTATATCTTCTATTAGAAGTAGATAATGACCTTACAGAGAATGAAGAATATTTTAGAGAAGATACATTAACGTTAGGATATGAAAACGAAGCAGAAAGAATTGTTAAAGAATACATTTCTAGTAATGGATACCCTAATGATGAAAAAGAATTGACAGAAGCAGTTAGTAAAATTACTGACAGCATTACAAACCAAGAGTATTATGGTTCATGTGACTTTAGTGTAATTAAGATTAGTAAAGATGTTTTTTCAGTAGTATTTGTCACAGGAGGTTCAGAAGA
>JABSON010000306.1 GCA_013215915.1 Campylobacteraceae bacterium
CCAAACAAACGCAATCAGACACAAATACAAAAAACAGCAATGAAGATAGAATTACGATCTAGAACAAAAAACGCAACAATATGCTAAAAAACATCAGAAGATAGAATTAACTCATACGCAATTGAAGCATATGAGAAAAAAGAATTAGAATTAAAAAACTATATTTCTGTAGCAATTAAAACTATTGAATATTATTATGATAGAACATCAAAAGATAAAATTGTTAATGAAGTAAAAGAAGATTTAAAACAAGAAAGTAATTTTTTAATGAATATATTAAATTCATTTTATGATAATAACAAAGATAAATTATCAACAAATGAAATGAAATTAAAATTAAAAGAAATTGTGAAGTCTGCACAATATGGCAAAAGCGGTTATTTTTGGATAAATGATTTTGATTATAAGATTATTATGCATCCTCTTAATGAAAAGTTAAATGGTAAGTATTTTAAAAATGACAAAAACGTAGTTTTTGTTACACTAGCTATTAATGCTTTACAAGAAACAAAAAATAAGAATGCTTTTATTGAATATTCATTTTATAATCCAGTAAGTCACAGAACTTTATTAAAAGCTTCAATCGTTAATGTATTTGAGCCTTTTTCTTGGATTATTGGAACAGGAGCTTATTTAGATGATTTAAGTTCAAAAATGAAAAAAGAAGCTATTAAATCTGTTTCTCAACTTTCTTATGGAAAAGATGGATATTTCTGGATTCAAGATATGGATAATAATATGATTATGCATCCTACATCAAAAAAATTAAATGGTAAATCTTTATTTAATGTAAGAGATGCAAATGGAAAGTATTTTTTTAGAGATCTTACTAAAATAGCTAAAGAACAAAATGAAGGTTTAGTTAAATATAAATGGTTTAACAAAGATCTTAATACTGAGAAAGATAAATTTTCTTATGTTAAAAAGTTTGATAGATGGAATTGGATTATAGGAACTGGTGCTTGGGTACATGAAATAGAAGAAAATATTAATAAAATGAAAGCTCAAACGCAAGAAGATATAAATTCATTTGTTATTACTATTGTAATATATGCAATTCTTTCAATATTTGTGATTTTATTTGTTATGTTTATTTTAGTTAAAAGAATAATCATTACTCCTTTAACAGATTTCCAAGAAGGTTTATTAAACTTCTTTAAATATTTAAATAGAGAATCAAAAGATGTTCAACTTTTAGATGAATCATCAAATGATGAAATTGGAACAATGTCAAAAGTTGTTAACAAAAATATTATTATTACAAAAAATGGTATTGAAGAAGATAGAAAATTAATTGATGAAACAATATTAGTTTTAAGTGAATTTGAACAAGGTGACTTGTGTCAAAGATTAGATACAAATGTAAGTAACCCTGCATTAATGGAATTAAAGTCTGTTTTAAATCAAATGGGTGAAAACATGGAGAATAATATTGATAATATTTTAAATATATTAGAAGAATATTCAACATATAATTATCTTAATCAAGTAGATGAAAAAGGTTTAAAAGAACATATTCTAAAATTAGCAAAAGGTGTTAATAACTTAGGTTCATCAATTACTACTTTATTAATTGAAAATAAATCAAATGGTTTAACTTTAGGAAAAAGTTCTAAAGTATTATTAGAAAATGTAGATGTATTAAACATAAATTCTAATGAGTCTGCTGCTGCTTTAGAAGAAACAGCTGCCGCAATTGAAGAAATTACAAGTAATATTATTAATAATACTAATAATGTTATGCACATGGCAGAATATGCACAAAAACTAAATGTATCTGCAAAAGAGGGTGAATCTTTAGCAAAAGAAACAACAACTGCAATGAATGAAATAGATGGACAAGTTTCTGCTATTAATGAAGCAATCTCAGTAATTGATCAAATTGCTTTCCAAACAAATATATTGTCACTTAATGCAGCCGTAGAAGCAGCAACAGCAGGTGAAGCAGGGAAAGGTTTTGCAGTAGTTGCACAAGAAGTTAGGAACTTAGCAAATAGATCAGCAGATGCTGCTAATGAAATAAAATCTTTAGTTGAGAATGCAACTACAAAAGCTAATTATGGAAAAGTAATTGCAGAAAAAATGATTCATGGTTATGTTGGACTTAATACTAACATCTCAAAAACTATTGAACTTATTTCAGATATAGAAAATGCAAGTAAAGAGCAACAAGAAGGAATTGAGCAAATAAATGATGCTATTACATCATTAGATAGCCAAACGCAAGAAAATGCTTCTATTGCAAATAAAACTTATTCAGTATCTATTCAAACTGATAAAATTTCTAAACTTATTGTCTCAAATGTAGATGAAAAAGAGTTTAAAGGTAAAGATACTGTTCAAGCAAAACAGCATGATAACTCAAGTACCTCGGCTATTATAAAGCCTAAAAAAATACAAACTAAACAAAATAGAGTAAAAGCTCCAAAAAGAATAAGTGCAAATGATAAAAAATATATAGCACCTTCTGATCAATGGGAAAGTTTTTAAAGTAAATTATTAAAAAAAAGAGAGGACTAGAGTTCCTTTCTTTTTAAACTTCTATTCTAATATTAAATATACAAATACTAAGTATAAATTCTTATAAAACTAAATTGACTTAAACATAAAAACTATTTAATATATTTATTAAAAAAGCAATCAATTAAAAACACAGAGCCTTTATATTATGCTTTAGCAGTAAAGAACTAAGGTTTGTAAAAAATAATAGTAATAAATTTAAATATATAAGTTAATACAACAAATATAACATAAAACTCATACCAAAAATGATAAAAAATATATTTATATTCCAGTACTTACCCTCTCCATATTTAAATAAATAAGTTCATACCACCAATATAACATACAACTCATACCAAACACTGATAAAAATATATTTATATTCCAGTACTTA
>JABSON010000307.1 GCA_013215915.1 Campylobacteraceae bacterium
TTTGTTTTAGATTTATTTTTTAAACTTTCTTGATAAAAAAGTTCTGTTTTTAAAGTATTGAAAAAACTCTCAGCAACAGCATTATCCCAACAGTTCTTACTTCTACTCACGAGGTACCCCCCCCTTGAGGGTGTACTTTGAGTTATGTTATTCTTTTGCAACAATTCTTTAAAAGAATTTGATGCATATTGTGTTCCACGGTCAGAATGAAATATTAATCCTGGACTAGGATTCCTATTTGTAATTGCCATCTCTAGAGCATCGATTATAAGGCTTGTTTTCATATTTTCATCAATTGACCAAGCAACTATTTTTCGTGAGTATAAATCAATTACAGTGGCTAAATAAAGCCATCCTTGTGTTGTTTGTATATAAGTTATATCACCTACATATTTTTCATTTGGACTTGATGCATAAAAATTTCTATCTAATATATTTGGTGCTATTTCATTATTATGATTTGAATCACTTGTATTAACAAATTTGCTTTTAGATTATAATATTTCATAATCTTTGCAATTCTTTTTCTTGAAACTATTACACCATAGTCATCTTCAATCTCTTCTTTGATTCTGATAGTTCCATATGTTCGTTTAGACTTTTTAAATATTTCTTTTACTAACTTATACAATTTAACACCAATTCTATATACATTTGAGCCATTAAAAAGCCAAGAATAATAACAACTTTTACTGACATTTAATACTCTACACATCAAGTATACAGGGAAGTTCTTACGATTCTTATTTATCCATGCATATTTTACAGAACTTCTTTTGCAAAGTATGCTGTTGCTTTTTTGCGCGAAGCCTGCCCTTGGGGTATAATATATCACGCTCTTGTTTAGCTATTGTAAGTTCTTTTTTAAGACGTTTATTTTCTTCTTCTAAACTCTCTTTTCTAGTAGGTTCTTGAAATGATTTTCTAGTTTTTGTTGGAATATTATTTACTTTTTTATAAGTGTTTATCTATAGGTACAGTGTTTTTAAATTTAGATCTAAATCTTTTGCAATTGTAGAAGTTTTTTCTTCACTGTTTAATGCTAATTGAACAGTAGAATCTTTAAATTCTTGTGTATACTTTTTATTTGCCATCTTGATCCCCTTTTAGGTTTTTATTTTAACATAGACTAATAAATTATATGTCCTATTTAGGGTAGCAGTATCAGTAATAGATTTGATACCTTTATAGTTCCACCATCTCACATAAAGGATCTTTCTCATCCAGCGATTAACAAATTACTTGATGAAACTGCTATTGAAATAAGAAAAGCAAAAAAGATAATATTTATTGGTTATTCATTTCCAGAAGCAGACGTACACATAAAAGCTTTATTCAGAAAAAACTTGAAAAGAGATACTAAAATTCATGTTATTGATCCTTCTTTAAATGACACAATAAAGTCAAACTATAAAAACCTGTCTAAAAATCCTATTTTCTATGAAAAGTCATTTGGGCAGTTTATAACAGAAGATTTAGTTAACCTGATAGAATCACATTAAAAATAAAAGGATGCAGTTGAAAGATAATAATAATGAAGAAGAATCTAAACCCTTTAATCATGAAGAGTTAGAATTAATGTTTGATTCATTTGATGGATATATGTATTATTTTTGTTATTTAATGTTTTATACAGGAATTAGACCAGGAGAGATTATAGCTTTAAGATGGGATGATATAGATTTTAAGAAAAAAGAATTACTGTTGATAAAACTATAGTAAATGGGAAAGTAGGGGGGATGTAAAAACACTTTCAAGTATTAGATATGTTGATATTTTACCACAATTGGAAAAAAAATTATTAGAGTGAAAAAAAGAATTTTTTGGAATATGTGATAACGTTTTCTATAATAGTTCTCATAAAACTTTTTACTCTCATGATATTATTAATATAAATTTTAAGAAAAGACTAAAAGAGATAGGAATTAAAGAAAGAAGTTTGTATACTCTCAGACATACTTTTGCATCACATATGATTTCAAATATGAATAAAGGTATTGATATTCTTTGGGTTTCTAGAATGTTAGGACATAAAGATATTTCAATAACCTTACAAGTTTATGCTAAATATATTAAAGAAAATGATGCTAAAAGAATCAATAAAATTAAAGAAATGGGCATGAATTTGGTCATGTTTGATTTTTAATTTACAACAAATACCTAAAACAAGGGGATACAGAGTGAAAATAAGAGTATATTATGAAGATACAGATGCAGGTGGAGTTGTTTACCATACTAATTATATTAAATATTGTGAACGTGCAAGAAGTGAACTCTTTTTTGAGAGAGGACTTTCTCCACAAGTAAGTCCTACAGAGTTTTTTGTAGTAAAAAATATTAATTGTGACTTTTTAAAACCAGCTTTATTAGGTGATATTCTAGAAGTAAAAACTGAGCTTATAAAAAGAAAAAATAGCTCACTAATTTTAAAACAAGAAGTATTTAGAGATGAAACTTTATTATTCTCAGCTTTAATAGTTTTGGTTTATGTAAAAGATTTAAGACCTTCACGAATTCCTGAAAATATAGTAACAATATTAGATAAGGGTTAAAATGAAAATTCTTTTAATTTCTCTACTATTATTTGTAAATATTTGGGCAAATAACTTATACTTTCTTCCAAAAGAATCAGCAGCTGTAAAAGCTAGACTTATAAAAGAAATTAGATTATCTAGAGAAAGCATTAAAATATCAATGTATAATTTTTCTTATAAAAAAATAGCAAAAGAGTTAATTAAAGCTAAAAAGAAAAGAAATATTGATATAAGAGTTTTTTTAGATTTTAAAAAAGTTAAAAAAGATGATAGCATTTTTAAGATGCTTAAAAAAGCTGGTATTAAATGTACTTTAATAAATAAAAAATTACATGTAAAAATGTTT